>JBPRGE010000010.1:0-54640 GCA_051418035.1 Candidatus Longimicrobiales bacterium M2_2A_002 | reverse complement strand
GCGATGCGGGGCTTCGCTTCGCATCCGGATCAGAAGAGGTAGGAGAGCACCATGGCGAACTTGCTGCGGCCCGTTTCCGCCTCGTTCGACTGGATCTGGTAGTCGGCCTTGACCGCCACCTGGGGCACCGGCTTCCACGAGGCGCCCAGCAGGATGGCCGTCCGCTCCCGGGCCGGGTCGGCGGTAAAGCCGTCCGGTACCTCGGCCTGCGTGTTCAGGTACTCGTAGCGGACGTACGGGAAGAGCTGGTGCGTCGTTCCGGTGTTCCGGAGCACGTCGTAGCCCGCGTGGGCGTAGCCGCCCAGAAGCCGCTCGCCCACCGAGTTGGTGCCGGTGGCCGTGATGGTGGTGGCCGTGGTCGCGGTACCTTCCCGGTACGCGTTCAGCAGCACCGCGTCATCCACCGACGCGCCGGCCACCAGACCCCGCAGATCGATTCCGCCGGCCTGGTAGCTGGCGTGGGCTTCCCAGATCAGCGTGTTGGCCTGGATCTCCTGCTCGGTGCCGTCCAGCGTCACCGTACGCGCCTGGCCGGAGCCGCCGTAGTAGACCGAGCCGCCGGCCAGCAGACCAGGCATGCCCGTGTAGTCGACCCGCGCCACGCCGGCCACGTCCTCGGCCAGCGCTTCCGAACCCTTCTGGCGACCGCCCCGCAGGCCGCTGCCATCGAAGTTGCCGGCGCCGTTCAGCCCGTTCAGGGCGTACGCCCGGTACCTGAAGGGGCCCACATCGCCGAAGATCCCGAGGCCGTTCTCCCGCCACGTGGTCGGGATGATCCGCTGCTCCACCAGAGGACGGGTGCTGCCCAGGAAGACCGGCGGCTCGTGCAGCTCGTTGATCAGCCCCATGGGCGACAGGAGCAGCCCGCCCCGGAGACCGAACTTCTCGCTGATCCGGTAGTCGAGGTACGCGAACTCGAGGAACGCCTCGTTGGCGTGCTCGATCTCGATCTCCGTGTTCACCAGCAGCCTGTCGTTGAACTTGTAGCCGAAGTACACGATCCCGCGGTACGCGTCCCACACGTTCGCCGTCGGCGACTCCGTGCCGTTCTCGAGCTCGTCGGAGAACACCTCGAAGAGGATCTCGCCGTACCCGCCAATGGACACGCCGTGGTCCACCTGGTAGACCTTGGACGCCGCCGGGCCGAAGCCCAGGACACCCGTGTCGGCGCTCGCCACCACGTCCTCACCCAACCGCATCCGCTCCAGCTCCCGCGTGATGGCCTCGACCTTACGCTTCAGCCGCTCGATCTCCGACGTATCCTGCGCCGGCGCCATGGCTGCGTCCCCGCCCTGCACGACCTCGCCCGCGGGCGGGGTGCTCCGGGTCATCCACCGCTCCATGGCCGCGTTCCAGCGGACCGAAACATCGTCGCCGCGCGTGTCCTGGATCAGCACGCCGTACGGCCGATCCGCTACCCAGTCGAGCGCCGCCTCGGGGCCCATGACGAACAGCGCCGTCGACACGATGTCCGCCACCATCGGGTCATCGGTCACCACCGTCACGCTGCCCCAGTCGCCGACAGGTCGGCCCGTCCGCGGATCGAGAATGTGCGACCCGCGCTCCGACAGCGACGTCGTCGCCGCCGAGGCGTCCGCCAGCAGCACGGTCGCGATTCCGGACGCCCGATCCCGGGCATCCGCGATCTCGATCGAGGCCGCGTCGCCCACCACCATGATCTGGCCGCCGAAGTTCAGCGTGCCCGATGCGCCGGACTGCCGCAGCGCCGCCGCCGCCGCCCGCAGCGCCAGACCCTTGCCGAAGGCTCCGGCGTCCAGCCAGACGCCACGGACCGTGCGCGTCACGGCCCCGCGGTCGGCCTCGATCACGAGCCGGTTCCAGCCCGCCGCCTTCCGCGCGGCCGCCAGCTGCGCCGGGCCCGGCTCATGACCGTCGCCGCGAAGGTCCCACGCCTCGATCAGCGAGCCGATCGCCGGGTCGAACGCCCGGTCCGTCGCGTCCACCCAGATCCCCACCTCGCGCAGCACCGACAGCAGCGCAGGGGAGACCTCGTGCCGGACCGCCACCGGCGCGGCGTTCAGCGCCGCCAGCTCCGTGTCGTCCCGCCACGTGCTCAGGAGATCCTCGATGCTCCGGGCCGCCGCCTGGGCGGCCTCCGCCGAGACTTCCGCGTTCACCGGGGCGGTCACGTCGATCGCCAGCCGGGTGCCCATCACCAGCGATTCCCGCTCGACTCGCTCCGCGCCAGCCGGTGTAATCGCCTCCGCGCCGGCCAGCACGGTCTGTGCAGCCGCAGGCGCGGCGAGGAGCAGGAGGAGGAGAAGGAGTGGCGCGGCCGACCGCGCGTCGGGTATCGTCATCGTCCTCAGGGGTTCGGTTCGTGGTTCGTTTGAGATTGAGAGTCGTTCTCAACTCGCCACAAGGTACCCCGGCCCCGGTGTGAGCGTCAAGTCGGGGTTCGGCTTACCTTGGTGTAGGGAAACTCCGGGTCTTCGTGGGCCGTACGGAGAGCCGGGAGCAGGCTGCCGGGAAGGAGGCGAGGGATGGAAGAGGTGACACGGAAGCGGATTCTGCGGAAGCTGGAGGAGCTTCCGGAGGATCGGCTGTACCAGGTGCTCGATTACATCGAGTTTCTCGAGCTGAAATACGCACGTGAGTCGGGTCGGCGTCCGGACGCGTTCCAGCAGTTCGCCGAGCGGCTGGAGGATCAGATGCGGGTGCGTGCGCTGGCCCCGAAGGCGATGAAGGGGACGATGAAGGTCATGAGCACGGCCGGGAAGGTGCTGGATGGCGTCCGGTCGCTGGGTCAGGATCTGGTGACGCCGCCGGACCGGACGGATGTGGCGGTCCGGAAGCCGGACGACCGGGAGGGTGAGGAATGAAGCTCTCGCGGCGGGGTCGCAGGGAGTCGCGGGAGGTTGCGGGCCGTCTGATTCCGGTGCTTCCCCGCTTCATCGGTCTGCTGTTCAGGCTGATGGCGGATCGGCGCGTCCGGCTCCTGGACAAGGGCCTGGTCGTCGGCGTTCTGGCGTACGTCCTCATGCCGGTGGACCTGATCCCGGACCTTCTGGGCGTCCTCGGCTGGACGGACGACCTGTTCCTTCTCGGGCTTGCGCTGCGCCATCTGGTTCTCAATGCCGGGGAGACGGTGGTGGAGTCGAACTGGCGGGGCGGCGAAGAGAGTCTGGAGCGTCTGGAGCGGGGATTGGAGGACCTGGGCACGCTTCTTCCCGGTCCGATTCACGGCCTTCTGGAGCGGTTCGTGAACCGGTGGTGAGATCGCCTTGACACCCTCGCGGCGGCCGCCGTAGGTTCCGCCATGGAACGAGGGACGAACGAGACAGTGGACCGATTTTCACCCGCGGGGTGGCCGAGCGGCGGCCCGCGGGTGTTCTGCATCCGGGGAGCGCGTACATGACAGAGGCAGGACGGGAACGGATCCTTGGCGAGGCGCTGACATTCGATGATGTGCTGCTGCTCCCGCGGCGTTCGAAGGTCCATCCGAAGGACACGTCGGTCACGACGCAGCTGACCCGGGGCATCGAGCTGCGGATCCCGCTGGTCTCGGCGGCCATGGACACGGTGACCGAGTCGCGGATGGCGATTGCCATGGCCCGGGAGGGCGGGATCGGCGTGATCCACAAGAACATGCCCATCGACCGGCAGGCGGCGGAGGTCGACCGGGTGAAGCGCTCGGAGAGCGGCATGATCCTGAACCCGATCACGCTTTCGCCGGACGCGAAGCTGGGCGATGCGAACCAGCTCATGGCCCAGTTCTCCATCAGCGGCGTGCCGATCGTGGATGCCGACGACCGGCTGGTCGGCATCATCACGAACCGGGACCTGCAGTTCGAGACGGAGATGGAGCAGCCGATCCGGGAGGTCATGACGCAGGAGGGGCTGGTCACGGCGCCGGTGGGCACATCGCTGGAGGAGGCCGAGCGCATCCTGCACGAGCACCGGATCGAGAAGCTGCCCGTGGTCGATGACGAGGGCACGCTCCGTGGCCTGATCACGGTGAAGGACATCTTCAAGCGTCGGAACTTCCCGAACGCGTGCAAGGACGAGCACGGCCGGCTGCGGGTCGCGGCGGCCGTGGGCACGTCGCGGAGCGACATGGACCGGGCCGGCGCATTGATCGATGCCGGCGTGGATGTCCTGGTTATCGACACCGCCCACGGGCACTCGCAGGGCGTTCTCGACGCGCTGGAGCGGACCCGGGAGGCGTACCCGGACGCCCAGATCATGGCGGGCAACGTGGCGTCCGCGGAGGGGGCCGGCGCGCTGGTCGAGCGGGGCGCGGACGCCGTGAAGGTCGGCGTGGGGCCGGGCAGCATCTGCACCACCCGGGTCGTCACAGGCGTGGGCGTGCCCCAGCTCACCGCGGTCATGGAGTCCGTGGCCGGTGCCGACGGGGCCGTTCCGGTCGTCGCGGACGGTGGGATCCGCTACTCGGGCGACATCGTGAAGGCGCTCTCGGCCGGTGCCAGCGCGGTGATGATGGGGTCCCTGCTCGCGGGTACCGAGGAGAGTCCCGGCGAGAGCTTCCTGCTGGAGGGTCGGCGGTACAAGACGGTCCGGGGCATGGGCTCGCTCTCGGCCATGGAGGAGGGTTCGGCGGACCGGTACTTCCAGGAGGAGCGGGAGACGCGGAAGTTCGTACCCGAGGGGATCGAGGCCCGGGTCCCGTACAAGGGCCCGATGTCCGATGTCATCTACCAGCTGGTGGGCGGCCTGCGGAGCGGGATGGGGTACTGCGGCGTGGCGGACATCCCGGCGCTGCGGACGGAAACGCGCTTCGTGACGATCACCGGCGGTGGGCTTCGCGAGAGCCATCCCCACGACGTGAAGATCACGCGGGAAGCGCCGAACTACCACCTGTAGCGGCGCCGGCGCCGGGACACGGGACCGGGCACGTCTCTTGCTCCGTCTACGGGGCGAGCAGGCGATTCCCACCCTCACAGACCGGACATGATCTCACGCGACCAGATACAGCAGCTGATCGATCGGCCCGACGCCGATGGCGGCGTCCTCTCCGTCTACCTCGATATGTCCGTGAACGAGAACCAGAAGCGGACGTATCAGGTCTTCCTCAACCAGAAGAAGGCCGAGTTCCCCGAGCTGGACAGCGACCGTCCGAACCACCACAACGAGCCGCTGGGCGCCGCGTTCGAGCGGATCGAGCAGTGGCTGGCCTCCGGGTTCGACGAGTCGAAGAAGGGGGTGGCGCTGTTCACCGAGATCGACGGCGACTGGTTCGAGGCGTATCAGGTGTCGGTCCCGCTGGAGAACCGCGTTTCGATCTACCATCGCCCGATCGTGGCGCCGCTCGTGGAGATCCTGGAGCGGTACCACCATCACGGCGTCGTGCTCGTCGACCGCGAGCACCTGCGGCTCATGAGCCTCTTCCTCGACCAGACGCTGAACGAGCGCGAAGTCGAGACGGAGCCGTACCCGGCGCCCCACGACGTGAGGCGGGGCGGGTTCAGCGCGAAGGACTTCCAGGACCGGAAGGCCGAAGAGACGAAGCACTTCTTCAAGGAGTTCGCCGAGGAGGTCCAGGACTTCGTCCGCCAGCACCGGCCGGACGACCTGATCCTGCTCGGCACCCACGAGAACGTCCAGAAGTTCAGGGAGTTCCTGCCCGACTCCGTCCAGAAGCTCATCACGCATACGGACCGCATGGACATCGAGGCGACGGCCCCGGAGATCCGGGATCGTCTCGCGCCCGTCTTCCAGGAGCGGCTGGAGGAGGAGGAGGCCCGGGTCGTCGAGATCCTGCGGGAGCGGGTCCAGGAGTCCCACAAGGCCGTGGCCGGCGTTGAGGAGACGCTGAAGCAGCTCCAGGAGGGCAAGCTCGAGGCGCTGGTGGTGGCGCGGGGGTTGAACGACCAGGGCGGTCGGTGCGGGAGCTGCGGCTTCTTCCTGGTGTCCGAGTCCGGAAGCTGCCCGTACTGCGGCGGCAGCGTCGAGAACAGTGTGGACCTCGGCGAGACCATGGTCCGGCTCGCCGCCGACCAGGGCATCGAGGTTGACTTCGTCCCGGCGACCGCGCTGGGCGAGCTCGGCGGGGTGGGCGGCCTGCTCCGCTTCTAGCCCTGCCGTCCGGGCTCCGGTGCGGCCCCGCGCACCGATCGGCTCTTCGAGGACCAGCGGCCGTCCCGTTTCTGACGGGGCGGCCGGTCCGCTTCGGCGGTGGCCGGGCTGCTTGACCCCCCGCGCGAGCGGTCCCTATCTTGGTGCCCTGAGTTCCTCCGACAGATCCCTCTCCTCCGACCCGCTCCCGATCATGATGGGAACACGGCCATGGCGGTAGTCCACGACGCGGGCAAGCGCGGCGAGCTCGAGAAGGAGCTGATGGCCCTCGATGGCGTCCTGTCCGCGGCCATCGATCCGCGGACCGGGACCGACCTGTGGGTGGTTCGCGACCCGTCACACGACCAGGGGCCCATCGAGCTCGCCGTCCGGAACCGACTCGCCACCCTGGGGCACGACCCCTCCGGCCTCAACGTCCGGGTGGCGCTGCCCACATCGAGCGGTCCCCGTCGGCGGGTGATGTTCGAGAGTGTCGAGCGGATGGAGACCGGAGGCCGGGTCTCCATCACCGTGACACTGGAGTGGGACGACATCCATTACTCGGGGGAGGCGACGGGCGAGCGCGGGCCGGCGATCGAGCTCAAGACCACGGCCCGGGCCGCGATCGCGGCGCTCGAGGAGCTCAGCGGGCAGTCGTTGAACCTGCGTATCATCGGCGTCAAGCCGATCCACGCGTTCGACTCCGAGCTCATGGTGGCGTCGCTCTACCGGTCCGCGGGTACCGAGCAGCGCCTGGTCGGCGCAGTGGTCGCTTCCGACGACCCGCTGGCGGCCGCGGCCGTCGCGGTTCTGAGCGCGCTGAACCGCACGCTGGGCAATTTCCTGCACGCCTCCGACTAGCGCCCGCTCTACGGCGACTCTTCCATGATGGACCGGGCGTACCCGTTGCCGGGGTCGCCGCCCTCCCGGCGGATCGAGTCGACGGTCCCGAGCCCGCGGTTGTACGCCAGGAGCGCGATCCTCAGATCGCCGTCATAGCGGTCGAGGAGCCATCGGAGGTAGCGGAACCCGAGCCTCAGGTTGGTGTCGCGATCGAACAGGTCCCGGTACTCCAGTGACGGGTTCATCTCGAACGCCGTGGCCGGCATCAGCTGGGCGTAGCCCACGGCACCGACGGGGCTCACGGCCCGCCGGTTGAACCCGCTCTCCATCTGGACCAGCCGGAACGCCAGCTCCGGTGCGATCCCCTCGGCCAGCGCGATGTCGTTGATGGCGGTGGCCAGGTCGGACGGGATCCGGTAACGGCGCGAGAACTCCATGATCTCCTGGAGCCGGTTCATCTCGAGCCGGACCAGCGCCAGCTCTCCCTGCCGGGCCTGGAGCGCGACGCGGGAGCGATCCGCGTCCGTCTGCAGCGCCTGCATCCGGGCGACCTCCGGCCGTGCGGCCGCCTGCATCCCCAGGACGAAGGCCAGTCCCGTCGCCGCGGCGAGCTTCGTCGGGGCGCGCACCTTCCGCCAGTAGCGGCCGATCCGCCGTCCCAGGCGGCCCCGCTGCTCCGACTCCCAGCGGGAGAGCGGCGTGCCGGAGGCGCCCGCCCCGCCCGACTCCCCGGACGAAACGAGCCCGCGCGCCTCGGCCTGCCGGGCCAGCTCGCGCAGGAGCTGCGTCCGCGTCGGCTTCGATCGGTCGGCGTCGGGCGTCACGGGCCCTCCCGGGGCCGATCCGCCGACCAGTCGCCCGACTGACCGCCCTGCTTCTCCAGCAGGCGGACGCCCTCGATGCGCATCCCCCGGTCCAGCGCCTTCAGCATGTCGTAGACGGTGAGAAGCGCCACGGACACCGCCGTCAGCGCTTCCATCTCCACGCCCGTGCGGCCCGTGACCCGGGCTTTCGCCAGCGCACGCACGCCGGGGATGTCCGGGTCCGCCGCGAGCTCCACGTCCACGCTCGTGAGCGGGAGCGGGTGACAGAGTGGGATGAGGTCGGAGGTCCGCTTCGCCGCCTGGATTCCGGCGAGCTGTGCCACGAGGAGCGGGTCGCCCTTGGGCGTGCGACCCTCCTCCAGTGCGGCGAGGGTGCCGGGCGCCATCCGGATGAGACCCTCGGCCACGGCCGTGCGCCGACTCTCCGGCTTCCCCGCGACGTCCACCATCCGCGGTCGGCCCGCTTCGTCCTGGTGCGTCAGCTCGCTCACCTGTGCTCCTCTGCTACGCGACTCTGGAAGATGCCACGGTTCGGCATGTCGGGGAACCTTCCGGGCTCTGTCCCCGGGTAACGGTGGGGTACCGCGTCGGGCGTCGCCATGGGTAAATGGGACGATTTCCCGGCATTGCAGCGTTCGGCTCTACTTCGTGGCCGCCGTGCGGGGCGCTGCGTCCGACTGCGACCCTGTGCCGGAGAAGACGTGGTTCCGGACGACCAGGCGGGTGACGACCTGGACCTCGGCCAGGAGCGCGGCCTCCAGGGAGTCCTGCACCGCTTCGCTCCCCCCACCATCGATCCGCCGTCGCAGGTCGTGGAGCACCCACCCACCGGGTCCCACCCGGACCATCGTGTCCCCGTTCTTCAGGAGGGCGGCCGGCCGCCGCTCGCCCAGGAGCGACTCGCCGAAGCTGGCGTGATTCGAGGTCCAGCCCAGGTAGTCCACCACGGTCGGCAGAATGTCCATCTGGCTGGCCACCCGGTCATCCACCTCGGCCGGGGGAATCCCCGGCCCCAGAAGCAGGGCCGGGATCCGATGGCGGTCCGGGAGGGTCTGTCCCGGCACGAACGCGCTCGTCTGGTCCGCCAGGATCACGAAGAGCGTGTTCTCCGCATACCCCGCTTCCCGGGCCATCTCCATGTACCGGCCCAGCGCCCAGTCGACGTAGTGAACGGCGTTCAGGAAGCGGTCCTCCCGGGTGTCGGGCGTGCGGACGGTCCACTGTTCCCCCGGGGAAGGGAACGGCTGATGGGTCGAGGACCCGAAGAAGACCCCGATGAAGGGTTTCTCGGCCTCGAGAAGCCGCTCGTGGAAGTAGCGGAGCGAGTCGTAATCCCATGCGCCCCAGTAGCCTGGCTCGACCGGCGTATGGGATGGCTCCTGCAGGATGTCCTCCGCTCCGGCGTATGTCCCGAACCCGGCCAGCGAGGCGACGGCGTCGAGGCGGAAGGAACCCCGCTTCGCGCTCCGCACGAAGACGCCCTGGTACCCGTGCGCTCCGGCCAGGTCGCCGATGAACGCCAGCCGGCTCTGCTCGAGCCCGGTCCCCATGTACGGCATCCCCGGTACTGTCGGGATACTGGCCAGGAGCGCGCCCAGCCCCTCGATGCTCAGCTGACCGCTGGACAGGAACCGGGTGAACAGCCGTCCCCGGGGCACCAGTGCGTCAAAGTTCGGTGTGAGCCCCAGGGGCTCGAGCCCGTCACGGGCCCGGATGCTGTCCGTGAGGAGCGCGTCCCAGCTCTCCATGACCAGAATCACCACGTTCGGGGGGGCGGCAGCCGCGTCCGGTGTCCCTCTCCACAGGGCGGCGCCGTCGACGAAACGCCGCTCCAGCGGGTACACGTCCGAAACCCACTCCGAGCGGTCCAGCACGAACCGGGAGCGGGTCCGTCGCACGGCCTCGTCCCAGGGATACGCCCGGAGCGTGACGTGGCGCCGGGTATTGCGGGCCGAGTGGAAGGCCGAGAACGGCCCGTTCAGCGTCAGATAGCCTTCCGCGACGGAGCCGTACTCGAAGGCGTTGACCATGTTGAGCGGCTTCCACTGGAGGCCACCCCGGACGCCGAGGACGGCCAGCGGCAGGAGGGCGGCCCATGCGACCCAGTCCTTCCAGTCAAAGCGTCGCCCCCCGGCCTCGCCTCGAGGCAGGCGTCGCCAGAGCAGGGCGAGGGCCGCGACCACCGCAAGGAAGCCGGCCAGCGGCAGGGGGAACTCCAGCGGCATCCGGGCCGCTGCCTGCCAGTCGCTGCTCAGCGTCAGAGCCAGCTCCGAGCCCAGGTGCCGGCGGGCCACGGAGAAGTAGACCAGGTCGGCGGCCATGACGAAGAGGAGGATCACGACCAGGCCGTAGGCCAGCCAGCGGATCGGCCGCTGCCACGTCTCCCGCTGTGCCCAGCGGGCCGGGATCAGGAGGAGCATCAGGGGGAGCCCCACCACGAGGATCGCGATGGAGAGGTCGAACCGCATGCCGTGCACCAGCGCCCGGACGATCCGGAGGGCCGACAGGTCGCTGAAGACCGGCCAGTACACGGCGAAGAGCACGACGCGCGCGACGGAGAACGACGCCAGGGTCAGCAGCCCGATGAGGAGTGCGCTCCGGGCCCCGGGCCGCATCCGGGAGGGCGACGTGGCACCGCGGCCTGCGTCGTCGGGATCGGTCATGAGGCCGTCCTCGTTTCGGTCGGTCACGCGTCCCTCAGTGACCCCGCCAGGTCGTTGAGCAGGGTGGCCAGCGTGAGCTGGGGGTTGGCGTTGATCCGCCCCGCGTCGCGCGCGATTTCCACCCGCTCGATCGCCCGGGGAAGCTCCTCGGCCCGGACCTGCCCGGCGAGCCGCTTCAGGACCGGCAGGGCATCGACATCGACCACCTGACTTTCGGCCCCCGCGGCGACGGCCGCCAGGTCCCGGAGCCAGAGCCCGAGGAGGTCGAGCGTCTCGCCGAACGCGCCCCGGGCCCCCGCCGGCCGCTCGCCGTGGGCCGCGGCGAACCGGGCGGTGGGCGATGGGTCGAGGGCGGCTTCGAGCCATCGCCGGGCGGTGCCCCGGAGCGCGTCGGCCTGGCTCTGACCGTCGCCGTCGGGGAGGAACGCGAGGGCCCGGCCGATGGAGCCCCGCCCCAGACGTGCGGCCAGCTGGATGGCGTCTTCGTCGGCATCCGTACGCTCCTCGAGGAAGGCCCGGATCTCGGGCTCCGGGAACGGCCGCAGCCGCACGGGAAGGAGCCGGGACCGGATGGTCGGGATGAGGGCGTCGGGTTCCGTCGCGGTCAGGATCAGCGTGGTGGCGGGCGGCGGCTCCTCCAGCAGCTTGAGCAGCGCATTGGCCGCTTCCGGACTGGCCTCCTGGGGCACCAGCAGCTCGGCATCGGCCACGATGAAGACCTGCTGCGGCCCCATCGAGGGCCGGGTGGAGCCCAACCTGCGCAGCGTGCGAACCTGGGCCAGGTACAGGCCGGCGGGTTCATCGGCCGGCGGCTGGTAGAGGGGGTCCTGGCGCCGTTCCTCGAGCCGTTCGAACCGGGCCTCCTCCAGAGCGTCCGCCAGCTTCTCGGGGCTGGACGCGTTCTTGGGCCTGGGCAGCGGGAAGAACCAGTGGATGTCCGGGTGCTGAAGGTCGAGGGCCAGCCGGCACGCCCGGCACTCTCCGCACGGCTCCCCGGTATCGGGGTGCTCGCACACCAGCAGCCGGGCCAGCCACCGGGCCAGCGTCTGTCGGCCGACGCCGGCGGGTCCGTGGATGAGGATCGACCCGGGCAGCTCGCCCCGTGCCACCGCGCCCCCGAGGTCGCGGCGGACGTCGTCGTGGCCGAAGATCTCCGTCACGGTCTCGGCCGCAGCCATGGCAGCGGGTCCACGGGCACGGGCGTCCGGCCGCCGACGGGCGCGTGGATCTGGAGGTAGAGGTGCGGGCCCTCCTCGGGGCCGGCGCCCACGGTGCCCAGGATCTCGCCCGCGGCCACGTCCTGGCCTTCCTGGACCCGGACCTCCGCGAGGTACAGGTAGAGGGAGTAGTAGCCGGCGCCGTGGCTCAGCACGACCCCGTTCCCGAACCCTTCCATGGGGCTGGCCACCACCACGGTGCCGCTCCGGATCGCGCTCACCGGGGTGCCCGGCTCCGCCGCGATCCCGATCCCGTTCCGCCGCAGCGTCACGCCGTTGGGGCGCCGCTCGGGCCCGAAGTCGTAGACCAGCTCGCCCCGGACCGGCCAGGGCAGCTCGCCCAGCGCGCTGGCGTCGAGGGTACCGGAGCCGGCGGCCAGTCCCGCGGCCGCGCGCCGTCGCTCCGCCGCCAGCCGCTCGCGCTCGAGGGCCTCCATCACGCTGTTCAGTCGACGCTCGTCCTCCTCGAGCTGCCGGATCCGCAGCTCGGCCTCGCTGACCTGGGTCTGGACGCTCTCGAGGGTCCGGGCCCGGGACCGCTCCAGGTACTGCAGCTGCGCGAACTCCGAGAGCTTTTCGGCCCGGAGCTGCTCCATCTGCCCGAGGCTCTGCTTCAGCGTCTCCTCCTGCGCCGTCAGCGCCCGCTCCAGCTGCTCGATCTCCCGCATCAGCATCTGGTCGTGGACGGAGATCAGGTGGAGGTACTTGTACCGGTTCAGCAGGTCGCCGAAGCTCTCGGCGCTCAGGAGGACCCGGGCCGCGTGCATCGGCCCCTGCTTGTAGATGCTCCGGAGCCGCTCGTTCAGCACCACCTTCCGTTCCTCGAGGCGGTCCCGGGTCTGGACCAGCTCCCGCGTGATCTCGTCGACGCTCGCCGCCAGCGCGGCCGTCTGGTAGTCCAGCTCCTGCAGCGCTTCCGCCGAGGCGCCCACCTGCCGCTCGATGTTCCGGATCTCCCGGGAGATGTCCCGGGCCTGGCCCCGCAGGCTCTGCATCTCGTCCTGGAGCGCCTCCCGGGCTGCCCGGATCTCCCGCAGCCGCTGCTGGCTCTCCCGGATCCGGGCCTGGAGCGTGTCCTGGGCCGCCGCGGGAGCGGTCGCGCACGGGGCGAACAGGAGCACGGCCGCGAGCGCCGTGACCGCGGCCCGGGCGCCGCGTCGCATCATACCTCCCGGAGGTGGTTCCGGACGGCCCTCGAGCTGGCGTACGTGCCGAAGAGGGTACCGGCCACGAGCCCGAGGACGACCCACGTCCCCGGCATCCACTCCAGCTCCACGACGGAGTCCGACACGAAATAGAAGACGCCGTACGTGGCCGGGAGCGCCAGCAGCGAGCCCAGGATCCCGGTGAGGAACCCTTCCAGCAGGAACGGCCGGCGGATGAACCAGTCGGTGGCCCCGACCAGCCTCATGATCGCGATCTCTTCACGGCGGGCGAAGATGGCGAGCCGGATGGCCGCACCGATGATCAGGGCCGCCACCGCGGCGAACGCGCCGCCGACCACGACGGCGGCCGCTCCGGCCACGCGCCGCAGGAGGTACACCTTGTCCAGCCAGTCCTGCCCGTACCGCACGTCCTCGACGAACGGGTACGCGCCGATCAGGTTCGCCACCCGGTGGACCGCGTCGGCGCTCCGCTGCCCGGGCTGGAGCGTCACCTCCAGGGAGGCGGGGAACGGGTTCGTGTCGAGGTCCGCGAGCAGGGCGCCGAAGTCGTCGAGCTCCTGTCGGGCGACCTCCAGCGCCTGGCGCCGGGACACGTAGAAGACGTCCCGGACCTGGTCGATGGTCCGGATCTCGGCCTCGAGGGC
This sequence comes from Candidatus Longimicrobiales bacterium M2_2A_002, assembly GCA_051418035.1. GTDB lineage: Bacteria > Gemmatimonadota > Gemmatimonadetes > Longimicrobiales > RSA9 > JAWVYT01. The sequence continues at coordinate 41,247 of JBPRGE010000010.1, read as the reverse complement.
ATCCACCTCGTCCGCCGTGGCTTCATCGTGCAGGTAGGCCACCACCTCGACCCGGGATTCCACCCGGTCGAGCACCACCCGGATGTTGTGCGCCGCGATCCCGAACAGTCCGAGCACGAAGAGGGAGAGCGCGATCATGGCCGCCGAGAGCCCCGTCAGGAGCGGCGCCCTGCGGAACGCGGCCAGCGCCTCACGGACGGTATACGACCCCATCCTAGGCCTCCTCTGCTTCGGCCCGGGAGTCGTAGACCAGCGAGCCGTGGTCCAGCTCCAGGACGCGGGCTCCGGACCCGTGCCGGATCAGCTCCGCGTCATGGGTGGCCAGGAGCACGGCGGTGCCGGCCGCGTTGATGGTGCGGAAAAGGTCGTAGATCCCCCGGGTCGCACGCTCGTCGAGGTTCCCCGTGGGCTCGTCGGCCAGGAGGACGATGGGGTCGTTGACCAGCGCCCGGGCCACGGCCACCCGCTGCTGCTCGCCGCCCGATAGCTCCGATGGCAGGGACCGGGCCTTCGCGGCCAGGCCCACCTGCGCCAGCAGCCGGCCCACCTTGCTGCGGACGACCGAGCGTCGGGCGCCCGTGACCTCCAGCGCGAACGCCACGTTCTCCGCTGCCGTCCGGTCCGTGAGGAGCCGGAAATCCTGGAAGACGTAGCCGATCTTGCGGCGGAGCATGGCCCGGTCCCTGGAGCCGAGGTTCCGCGTGTCGTAGCCGCTCACCCGGACCTCGCCCCTGGTGGGGTCGTCGGCGGCGTGGACCAGCCGGAGCGCCGTGGTCTTCCCGGCGCCGCTGTGGCCGGTCAGGAAGACGAACTCGCCCTTCCGGACGCGGAACGACACGTCTTCGAGCGCCGCTCCGGCCCGGGGAAACTCCTTGGTAACGTTGTCGAAACGGATCATCCCGGTCGCGCCGGTTCGGGTCGGCTGCAGAGGCGGGCGGCCGTGCGCACCGCCTCGATCATCGATGCCGGGTCTGCGAGGCCGCGACCGGCGATGTCCAGCGCCGTCCCGTGGTCCGGCGAGGTGCGGACGAACGGGAGGCCCAGCGTGATGTTCACGCCGGCGCCGAAGCTGGCCGTTTTGAAGGCGGCCATCCCCACGTCGTGGTATGGCGCGACGACGGCGTCGAACTCCCCGCGCAGCGCGCGGATGAAGACCGTGTCCGCCGGCACCGGGCCGGCGACATCCAGCCCCTCGCCCGTGAGCTCGCCGACCACCGGCGCCAGGACGCGCGCCTCCTCGTCACCGAAGAGCCCGCCATCCGAAGCGTGGGGGTTCAGCGCGCACAGCGCCAGTCGGGGCGCCGCCAGCCCCCACCGTTCCCGGAGCGACCGGTGCGTCAGCCGGGTCTGCGAGAGGAGCCGGTCCCGGGTCACGGCGGCGGGCACGTCGGCCAGCCGGATGTGGATCGTGGCCAGCACCACCCGGAGCGCGCCGCCGAGCGCGGTCTTCTCGGCGGCCATCATCATCGCGACCTCGTCGACGCCACTCAGCGTCTGGAGCATCTCCGTGTGCCCCGGGAAGCCGTAGCCGGCGGCCGCGAGGGCCGCCTTGTCGATGGGCGCCGTCACGATCCCGGCCACGTCGCCGGTCATGGCGAGCTCGATGGCCCGCTCGATGGCCGCGCCCGCCTGTCGGCCGGCCGCCTCGGCATCGGCGCCGCCGGGCCACTCCCCGGTGACCACGTCCGGATCGATCGCCGTGCCGGTCGGGCCCACCGTGACGAGCTCGACGTTCGGCGGGGGATCCGCCGCCAGGGCGGCGCCGGTGATCTCCGGGCCGATCCCGCGGGGATCGCCCAAAGTGACGGCGAGACGCGTGGCAGCCCGTTCCATCAGCGTCGACGGGGCCCGATCAGAGGCGGATGTCGATGTAGGTGCTCCGCCGCAGCTCGGCGAGCACCTCGCTCATCAGCTTCTCGCGCTGCAGGAACTGACGGATCTGGGCCCGGAGCGCCTGGTCGTCCAGCGTGTACTCGCCGGCCTCGGTGACGTCCAGCACGTCGACCACCGCGTAGCCGTCGTCGGACGAAGGGATCTCGAACGGACCCACGACGTCCCCCGTCTGCGCACCACGCAGCTCGGACCGCCAGGGCGACGGCAGCGAGTCCCGGACCACCGGCCCGACGCGGCTCTGCTCGATCGGGTCGTGGACCGCGTCGATCAGGCTGTCGATCGACGCGCCGCCGCGGAGCGCCTCCGCGACCTCGCGGGCCTTCTCCTGCGTCCGCGCCCGGTCCTCATCCGTGATCTCCGGACGGATCAGGATGTGGCGGGCCAGCCGTTCGGGGCCCCGGGCCCGGTCGACCTTGATGATGTGGAGGCCGAACGACGTCTCGACGATGTTGCTGAACTGGCCCGGCCGGAGAGCGAACGCGACCCGCTCGAACTCGGGCACGAACCGGCCGCGACGGAACCACCCCAGCTCGCCGCCCTGCTGGCGCGTCGCCGGGTCATCACTGTAGCGGCGAGCCAGCGTGGCGAAGTCCTCACCGTCGCGCAGCTCCATCAGCACCTGCTCGGCCTCGGCGCGGGCGCGCGCCATGGCCGAGTCCGAGGGATCCGGCGTGACCACGACCTGCTTGAACTCGATCGTGGCCGGTCGGCTTCCCAGCTCACCGCGCCGTTCCTCGAAGAACTCCCGGATCTCGGCATCGCTCACGGGCGGCGGTGTCCGATCTCGCTGGACCACGCCCATGAACTGCTGCTGGATCCCGGCTCTGCGGGCTCCCTGAGCCACGATCGCCCGGTACTGCTCCAGCGTGAGGCCCTCCCGGGAGAGCGCCTCCTCGAAGGTCGCCCGGCTGCCGAACCGCCGGATCTGCTCCTCGACGGCCGCATCGGCCTGCGCCTCCACGTCCTCCGGGGCCACGACGATGGAGTCCCGCTGCGCGGCCTGGAGCAGGACCAGCTCGTTGATCATGGCGTCCAGCTCTTCGCGCTTCAGGTCGTCCAGCTCGTCGGGGTCCGTAGGCACCGGCTGACCCGTGGCCCGCAGCCGCTCGATCTGCTCGTCGAGCTCCGAGGCCAGGATCACGCTGTCGCCCACCACCGCGATGATACGATCGACGAGCTCGGGCTCGGGCTCCGGCTCCTGCGCCCGGGTCGGGGCGGCCAGCGCCAGCACGGTAACGGTCAGTACTAGAGTTCGGATCATACGTCCTGCGGGATTCGGGAACACGGCGGGCCGACCGGTAGCCGGCCGGCCCGCGTTGTAATAGGCCTGCGATGCCCGGGAGTTCCTCAACCGCCGGTGTCGGCCGGCTGCGGCTGCGGAGCTTCGCCCGTCGGCTGCGGCGCCCCCTGCTGCGGAGCTTCGCCCATCGGCTGCGGACCGCCCTGCTGCGGACCGCCCTCGGCGCCGCCGCCCCGGGCCTCCTCGAGCTGCTCGATCACGGAGTTGATCCCGGCGTCGAAGACGCGCCAGTCACTGTGCTGGCGGAACACGAGCGAGAGGGAGCCCAGCGGGAGGATCTCGGCCTGACCGGAAAGCACGCCGTTCAGGTAGGAACGCACCCGGCGCTCCACCGCCTCCGCTTCGGTCTCGCCCTCCTGGGGCTCACCCAGGAGTCCGGCCTGCTGCGCCATGTCGGCGACCTGCTCGCGGATCAACTGACGGATCGAGTCCTGCTCCTCTTCCGGGACCGTGATCCCGCGCTCGACCGCATCGGTCATGATCATCTCGTTGGTGGCCACGTCCTGGAGCGTCTGGGCCATCTGCTGGTCGCTCGCCTGCGCGAACTGGTTCCGCTGGCGGGGCGGCATCCCCTGGAAGAGTCGGACCATTTCCCGCGCCGTCACCGCGCCGCCGTCCCAGGTGACCAGCTCCCTCGAGGCCGCCCGTCCCTGCAGCGGCGTGGACGGGTCGTCGGCCAGGTCCCGGGCGACCTCCTCGGCCCCTTCCTGGATCTCCATCTCCCGCTCGCTCCGGACGGCCTCGACGTACTCGTCCAGCGAGGCCTGTCGACGCTGCTCGATCATCCGGGACCGGAAGTCTTCGCCGGCCTGATCGAACGATGGCGCCTCCCGGTCCTCCACCTTGATGATGTGAAGCCCGAACGGCGATTCCACGACCTCGCTCACCGCGCCAGGCTCGAGGGAGAACGCCGCGTTCTCGAACGGCTCCACCATGCTGCCCCGCTGGAACCAGCCCAGGTCGCCGCCCTGCTGGGCCGTGCCCTGGTCCTCGCTGTACTCCCGCGCCAGCGCGCTGAAATCCTCGCCCGAGGCGGCCCGCTCCCGGAGCTCCTCCGCCAGCGCGAACACGCTGTCGCGCTGCGCCTCGGTCGCGTCGTCGGGGAAGGCCAGCAGGATGTGTCGGGCCTTGACCCGGACGCCGGGTGCCTCGGTCTCGTAGAGCGCCCGCAGCTCCTCGTCGGTCAGGACCGTGTCGGTGGTCATGACCTGCTCGCGGAGCTGCACGAACGTCTGCTGCTGCACATACGGCTGGAGCAGCGGCTCCACATCGAGCTGGGCGTAGGTGCTGTCCTCAGCGCCCATTGACGCCATGATCGTGAGGTCGACCCAGAGGTTCACGACGGACCGCACGACCTCCTCACGGGCCGGGATCTGCGGATTCGGGGCCATCAGCTCGACCGCTTCGTTGACCATCATCTCGTGCTCGCCCACCCGCGCGACCACGTCGGTGTGCGCCGTGATCGCGTCGCAGCCGGTCGCGGCCAGAGTGGTGAGCGCAAGAGCCAGATATCGCTTCATGTCTTTCTCCTCGGAGGTTTCGGAACCCGCTGAATGTACCGGCGCTCCGGACCGCGTACAACCCGGGGGGGGCGTGCGTCAGTTCGTCCGGGCGGCCAGGATCCCCAGCGCCTCCGCCACCGAGGCGGAGAGCGCCCCGGCGCCGAGTCGGTGGAGCACGAGGCTGAGCGGATCCGTCCGCTTGACCTCCACCTCGATCTGGCTGTCGTGCATCGCCGTCTGGAGCGCGGTCAGTCGGGGCACCACGTTCCGCCCGAACGTGAGCCGGGCCCGGTCGGCCCGCACATTGATCCGGTCCACGCCCAGCGTCTGGCCCAGGAGCCGGAGGCGGGCGGCCTCCAGCAGCCGGACCACCTCGGGCGGCGGCGCGCCGAACCGGTCCACCACCTCCTCGCGCAGCGCGGTGACCGCGTCCACGTCCCCGGCTCGGGAGAGACGCCGGTACAGGTGGAGCTTCTGGGCGGAATCGGCCACGTACTCGTCCGGGACGTACGCCGGTCCGTCCATGGAGACGTCCGGCGCCGGGTACACATCCGTCTCCTCCTGTCCCTTCAGCCGCGCCACCGTCTTCTCCAGCAGCCGCGTGTAGGTATCGATCCCCACGGCGTGGACGTGGCCGGACTGGTCGGCGCCCAGGATGCTGCCGGCGCCCCGCATCTCCAGGTCCTTGACGGCGATGGCGTAGCCGCTGCCGAGCTCCGTGTGGTGCTCCAGGATCCGGAGCCGCTTCTCCGCCTCCAGCGTGATCCCCTCGGGAGCCACGAGGTAGCAGAACGCCCGGTGGTGGGACCGGCCGACCCGGCCCCGGAGCTGGTAGAGCTGGCTCAGCCCGAACATGTCCGCCCGGTCCACGACCAGTGTGTTGGCGGTGGGGACGTCGAGCCCGTTCTCGATGATGGCCGTGGTCACCAGCACGTGGAACTCCCGGTCGAGGAAGCGGCTCATGACGTCATCCAGCTGGCGCGCACCCATCTGGCCGTGGGCCACGTCCACCTCCGCCTGGTCGGGGACCAGCCGCCCGACTCGCTCCGCCACGGCGCCCAGCGACTCGATCCGGTTGTGCACCACGAAGACCTGACCGCCCCGGTCCAGCTCCCGGAGGATCGCATCCCGGATCACCTCGTCGATCCATGGCACCACATGGGTGATGATGGGCATCCGGTCCCGGGGTGGCGTCTGGATCAGCGACAGGTCCCGCAGTCCCGCCAGCGACAGGTGCAGGGTCCGGGGGATCGGCGTGGCCGTCATGGCCAGCACGTCGACGTTCCGCTTGATGTCCTTCAGCCGCTCCTTCTGCCGGACCCCGAAGCGCTGCTCCTCGTCCACCACCATGAGCCCCAGGTGCCTGAACGCCACGTCGTCCTGCAGCAGCCGGTGGGTGCCGATCACGATGTCGATCTCGCCGGCTATCAGGTCCGCCAGGATCGTCTCCTGCTCCTTCGGCGTTCGGAACCGGGAGAGCGCCTCGATCCGGACCGGGTAGTCGGCCAGCCGCTCCTCGAACGTATGGAGGTGCTGCTCCACCAGGATCGTGGTCGGCGCGAGCACCGCCACCTGCCGGTCGTCCTGGACCGCCTTGAACGCCGCCCGGACCGCGATCTCCGTCTTCCCGTAGCCCACGTCCCCGATGATGAGCCGGTCCATGGGCTTCTCCGACTGCATGTCGGCCTTCACGTCTCTGGTGGCCTGCCGCTGGTCCGGCGTGTCCTCGTACAGGAAGGCGCTCTCCATCTCCTTCTGCCACCGCGTGTCCTCGGGGTACGGCGGCCGCTCCGCCATCTCCCGGGCCGCGTACAGCTCGAGGAGCTCGGCGGCCATGCGCTCGATGGCCGCCTGCGTCTTCCGCTTGATCCGCGTCCACGTCTTCCCGCCGATCTTGTGGACCGACGGCGGCCGGGCATCATCCCGATCGGGGACCCAGCGCTCGATGGCGTCCAGCCGGTAGACCGGAAGCCGCAGCAGCTCGCCACCGGCGTACTCGATGGCCAGCGACTCGATGGTCGTGCCGCCCACGTCGACCCGCTCGAGGCCGTCGAACCGACCGATCCCGTGGTCCATGTGCACCACGTAGTCGCCCGGCTGGAGCTGGCTCAGGCTCTCGATGGCGCCGCCGCCCCGGAACCGCCGGCCCCGGCGCAGCTTCCGCGCCCGCCGGAAGATCTCGTGGTCCGTCAGCACCCGGAGCGGCTCGTCGCCTTCCAGGACGAATCCGCCGGTGAGGGTGCCCAGCGCCAGCGTCGCGCCGGCGGGGAGCGATCGGGGCCCGCCCAGCAGCTCCTCGAGCCGCTCGAGCTGGCCCCGGTTGTCGCACAGGACCAGCGTCCGCTCGCCCCGGGCGGCGGCCTGGCGGAGCAGCGACTGCAGCCGCTCCGTGTCCCGCTCGATCGGCTCCGGTGGCCGGGCGTCGACACGGACCTCGGCGTCGTCGGTGCAGCGGATCCGGCCGAAGTTGCCCAGTTTCCCGCGCACGTCGGCGGGCGGCAGGAGCAGCGACTCGGCGGGGGCCGGCGAACGACCGCGCTCCACCTCCACGGCTCGCAGCTCGAGGAGCTTGCTCCACGCCGCGTCGAAGGTGGCGTCGTCCTGGTCGTGGAGCTGGAGGAGGATCGTATCCCGGGGAAGGACGTCGAGGAGCGAGCGCCGGCCGCTCCCGCCATCGCCCGCCAGCTTCAGGTCCACCGGCAGCACATCGACCGTCTTGAGGGTCGCCGTCGACCGCTGGTCCAGAACGTCGAACCGGCGGATGGACGAGATCTCATCGCCCCAGAACTCCAGCCGGACGGGGTCCTCGGCGCCGAAGCTGAACAGGTCGACGATGCCTCCGCGAGCGGCGTACTCGCCGACCTGCTCGACGAGCCCGGTCGCCTCGAAGCCCAGCGTCTCGAGGCGCTCGCCGAGGTCGGCCGGCCGGATCTCCTGTCCCACCCGGAGCGTCACCCGGAGGTCGGCCAGCGCGTCCGGGATCCGCTCCCGCTCCTGCACCGCGCGGGCGGTGGTGACCAGCACCCGGACCCGGCCGGCCAGCAGCGCCTCCAGCGCCTCCACCCGCTGCCCGCTGACCTCCACGTGGTGCTCCTCCGCCTCGAACGGAAGCGCCTCGCGCTGGGGATAGAGCGCCGCCGTCCCCTCCGGCAGCAGCGTGGCCAGGTCCGACCGCACCGCCTCGGCCTCCGGTGGATCGCTCGCCACCACCACCCAGAACCTGCGCTCCAGGTCCGTGGCGAGCGCTGCGGCCAGCACGGCGGGCAGGGAGCCCGGCAGGTTCGCGACGCCCCGCGACATCCCGGGCCCCGGCAGCCCGTCCCGCAGGCTGCCGTACGCCGACCCGCGACGGAATCCGTCCAGGATGACCGGATGCACTACGAGGCCCTCCCGTCGTACCGTGTTCGGAACGTCATTGTCGTGTGTGTCGGCTGCATGCGTGCGCTGAAGCTAACGGACCGCTCCAGCGCGTCAACGGAGCCGCGCTCCCGGGCCGGTCCGATCCACGGGGACTGCGGTTGTTCAGCCCCGGCACGTGCCCGTACCTTATGCCGCTCACGCGAGCGACCACCCGCACCGACAGCCCATGAAGCGTATCGCAGCCCTCGTCCTTCCGGCCCTCCTGGCGGCCGGGTGCACGACCTCCAGCGCCGGCTCCGAGTCGGCCATGGCCCTCGGCGCCGCCGCCGAGACCATCACCGCCGCCGAGATGCACAGTCGCATCACCTTCCTCGCCTCCGACGAGCTGCGCGGCCGGGACACGCCCAGCCCCGGGCTGGACACGGCCGCCCAGTGGGTCGCCGAGCAGCTGGCCTCCTTCGGGCTCCAGCCGGCCGGCGAGGAGGGCTGGTTCCAGCGGTACCCGTACCCCGCGATGGGGCTCGACGCGGGGGAGACGCGTCTCCACATCGCCGCGGGCGCCACGCACACCTTCACGTACGGGACCGAGTTCTGGGCGGAGCCCGGTGCCACGCCCGCCGAGGCCGCCGGGATCGTGTACGTCGGCGCCGCGCTGACCGATGACGCCGAGGTGGCCGACCGGGTCGTGCTGATGCGGCTGTCGGCGGACCTCGAGGAAGCGCGCGACGGCTGGCGGCTCGACCGGCGGGCCCGGGCCGTGGCCTACCGGACCGTGGCGCTCGCCGCGGAGGCCGGGGCTGCCGCCGTCGTCTTCGTGCTCGATCCGAGCTTTACCGAGGACGCCGTGGAGGCGCTGGCCGCCGTCGCCGAGCGGCCTGTGCGCGTGCTGGGCGGGGTCGACGACGACGCGACGCCGCCCGCGTTCTACCTCCTCCACGATGCCGGGCTCCGCATCTTCCGGATGGCCGGCCTCGATGGCGCCACGCTCCTGTCCGGCGCCGCCCTCGACCGGCCGATCCCCCTCCCGGGTGTCACCGCCCGGGTCGGTGCGCCCCGGCACGCCCTGGACGACGCGCGTCCGCCCAATGTGGTCGGCGTGCTCCCGGGCGGGGACCCCGTGCTGCGGGACGAGTACGTGGTGGTGACCGCGCACATGGACCACGTGGGCGTCGGCCGTCCCGATGAGACCGGCGACTCCATCTACAACGGCGCCGACGATGACGCCTCCGGGACCGCCGTCCTCGTGGAGGTCGCCCAGGCGCTGGCCTCGATGGATTCGGTGCCCCGCCGCTCCGTCCTGTTCGTGGCCGTGAGCGGCGAGGAGAAGGGGCTCCTCGGCTCCAGCTGGTTCGCGGAGCACCCCACCGTGCCGCTCGAGGCCATGGTGGCCAACGTCAATATCGACATGGTGGGACGGAACGCGCCGGACAGCATCGTGGTCATCGGCCAGGAGTACTCCTCCCTCGGGCCGCTGGTCCGTCGCATCGCCCGCGAGAACCCGCAGCTCGGGCTCACCGTCTCCGAGGACCTCTGGCCGGAGGAGCGCTTCTTCTTCCGCAGCGACCACTTCAGCTTCGCCGCCAGGGAGATCCCGGCCCTGTTCTTCTTCGCCGGAACCCACGAAGATTATCATGGGCCCGGCGATGAGGTGGACGAGGTCGACACCGACAAGACGGCCCGGGTGGGCCGGCTGGTGCTCTACCTCACCCATGCCATCGCCGACAGCCCCGAACCGCCGGAGTGGGATCGGGACGGCCTCGAGACCGTGCGGAGGCTCACGCGCGACGGACGTTAGCGAACAGACAACCCGACTGCGATCGGCACCCGACTACGACCCCGACCACGAGTACGATCATGGGCATCCGATTCCTCGATTCCATCCTGATGCTGCTGACGGCCAGCGCCGGCGTCGGCGCCGCGTACTTCGCCGGCCACGCCCTCTCTCTCGACCATGACGCCGCGTGGGCCTGGCTCACCGCGGCCGGCCTGGTCGTGGCCGCCGTGTTCCTCGGCGCCATTACCAGCCGACGGGTCCGGAGCTACGCGCAGAAGAAGGGCGAGGACCTGAACGTGTAGGGCCGGCCCGTCTGCAGCGCACGAGTTGACGGGCCGGCCTCCGACGGGCAAGTTCGACATGCGGTCTTTCGACCGCCCCAACGGAGAGTGCCGAAATGAAGAACATGCGATATGGCCATGTTTACCGGCTCGCCGCGCGGTGCGCGGTGCTGCTCGTGCTGCCCCTGGTCGGGCTGGCCGGCTGTGACCTCATCACGGGCTCGGATGACGACGGCATCGAGGGCGTCTGGGCCCTGACCGAGACGACCCGTAGCGAATTCCTGGAGATCACGAGCGGCACGTTAGACGTCTATATGCGTGTCGACAGCTGCTACTACGTCGAGCGGTTGATCATCTCGGAGCACCAGGGAGATCGGTACACCATGACGGACTCGATCTCGTCGTTCAGCTTCACGCTGAGGATGTACCGGGAGGGCGACAACCTGGTGGTCGAGAACGGGAACGCGTTGCTGACCTACCAGCCGTCGAGCCAGAACCTGTCCGAGCTGGAGCGGTGCGCAGTGCAGGCGGGTGGCGGGGACGACCCGTCCATCGCCTGCTCGTCGCTCCCGGCCATCACTATCGGTGAGCCGATCAGCGGCGATCTGACGACGTCTGATGACCTCTTCAACAGCCGGTACTACGACCTCTACGGTCTCACGGTGAGTTCCGAGACCCAGGTCCAGATCGACGCCCTCTCGGACGTTGTGGATACGTACCTCTACTTTTACGGGGCGGACGGGACGTACATCGCGGAGAACGACGACGGCGGAGCGGATGTCAACGCGCGGCTCACTGGCACGGTCCAGCCCGGCTGCTACCGGGTGGAGGTCACCAGCTTTGGCGACGGCGAGACGGGGCCGTACACGCTGTCCGTGAACTGATCCTCACCGGCGGGAGCAGAGCGCGGGCGGTGCGACCGTCGGAGACCGCGCGAGTCCCGGGGCCCGGCCTCCCGATCGATGGGGGCGCCGGGCCCCCGGGCCATCCGGCACCGACGCGCCGGAACCGGGTCGGGCCATCGATTTACGCGGTCCGTCGAGTTCCATTATCTTTCCAGGCTGTCGCCAATCCCAAACCGGAGTGAGAACGGACCGCGTGCGCATCGACCACATCCGCAACTTCTGTATCGTCGCCCACATCGACCATGGGAAGTCGACGCTGGCCGACCGTCTCCTGGAGTCCACGCACACGCTGGACAAGCGGGAGATGCGGGAGCAGGTGCTGGACTCCAACGAGCTGGAGCGGGAGCGGGGGATCACCATCAAGCTCCACGCGATCCGCATGGACTACCGGGCGCGGGACGGAACATCGTACGAGTTCAATCTCATCGACACGCCCGGGCACGTGGATTTCACGTACGAGGTGAGCCGGAGCCTGGCGGCGTGCGAGGGGGCGGTGCTGGTGGTCGACGCGGCGCAGGGCGTGCAGGCCCAGACGCTCTCCAACCTCTTCCTGGCCATGGAGGCCGGGCTCGAGATCATCCCGGTCCTGAACAAGATCGACCTGCCGGGTGCCGAGCCGGAGAAGCGGCGTGACGAGCTGGTGGACCTGCTGGGGTGCGAGCCGGAGGACGTGCTCCTGGTGAGCGCGAAGGAGGGGACCGGCGTGGAGGAGCTGCTGGAGCGGATCGTCGAGCGGGTCCCGCCGCCGGAGGGCGACCCCGACGCACCGCTCCGGGCGCTGATCTTCGACTCGTTCTATGACCAGTACCAGGGCGCGGTGCCCAGCATCCGGGTGGTGGACGGAAGCCTCCGTCCGGGGATGAACATCACCTTCGGCGCCTCGGACGTGGAGTACGAGGTCGACGAGGTCGGCTTCATGCGACTGGGTCGCGTCAAGCAGAAGGAGCTGAACCCCGGGGACGTGGGGTACGTGATCGCCGCGATCAAGCGGGTGAGTGACACGCGGGTGGGCGACACGGTGCTGAACGCCGACAACCCCGCCGGGGAGCTGCTCCCGGGCTACCAGGACGTGAAGCCCATGGTCTTCAGTGGGCTCTACCCCACGGACGCCGACGACTACGAGGAGCTCCGGGACGCGCTGGAGCGACTGAAGCTGAACGACGCGAGCCTGCACTACGAGCCGGAGACATCGACGGCCCTCGGGTTCGGGTTCCGGTGCGGGTTCCTGGGGCTGCTGCACATGGAGATCGTTCAGGAGCGGCTCGAGCGGGAGTTCGACCTGGACCTGATCACCACCGTCCCGAACGTGGAGTACCACGTGGTGCTGAGCGACGGGTCCACCCGGCTGATCGAGAACCCGACGGCCATGCCGGACCGGGGCCGCATCGAGCGGGTGGAGGAGCCGTACGTGAAGACCCGGATCATGTGTCCGGCCGAGTACATCGGGAACGTCCAGAAGCTGCTCCACGACCGGCGCGGCGAGTACATCCACATGCATTATCTGGACGCGAACCGGGTCGAGTTCCTCTACGAGGTCCCGCTGGCCGAGGTGGTCCTGGATTTCTACGACAAGCTGAAGAGCGGGACCCGCGGCTACGCTTCGCTGGACTGGGAGCTCGACGAGTACCGGCCGAACCCGCTGGTCAAGCTGGACGTGCTCATCAATGGCGACCCCATCGACGCGTTCAGCGTGATCATCCACGAGGACAAGGCGTACGAGTACGGCCGGGACATGGCCAGCAAGCTGAAGGAGCTGATCCCGAGGCAGCAGTTCCAGGTCGCGATCCAGGCGGCCATCGGGTCCAAGATCATCGCCCGGACCAACGTCCGCGCGCTCAAGAAGGATGTCACCGCCAAATGCTACGGCGGCGACATCACCCGGAAGCGGAAGCTCCTGGAGAAGCAGAAGGAAGGGAAGCGCCGGATGAAGCAGGTCGGCACCGTGGAGATCCCACAGGAGGCCTTCCTGGCCGTGCTGCAGGTGGACGAGTAACCTAGCTTCGGTGCGGGCCGGAGCGGCCCGTGGCGAAAGGAGCAGAATGAGCGACGGATCGGACAAGCGCTGGGTCGTGGGTGTGGACCTGGGCGGCACGAACATATCGGTCGGGGTCCTCCCGCTGGACGGGGGCGATGGCGATGCCCTGGCCATGGAGACGAAGCCGACCGAGGCCAGGAAGGGCGCGAAGTACGTGGTCGACAGGATCGTGGCGATGGTGAACGACGCCATCCGGACGGTCGCCTCCGAGAACGGCGGGGCCAAGGAGAATTTCGCCGGGATCGGGATCGGCTCGCCGGGTCCTCTCGATCGGAAGACCGGCACGATCATCAATACGCCGAACCTGGGCTGGCGGAACTTCCCGCTCCGCGACCTGATCTCCAACGCGGTCGGGCTACCGGCCGCGCTGGACAACGATGCCAACTGCGCCACGTACGGCGAGTGGTGGCTCGGGGCGGGGAAGGACGTGAACACCCTGGTGGGCTTCACCCTCGGCACCGGGATCGGTGGCGGGATCGTCCTGGACGGCCAGATCTTCCACGGCGCCAGCGACGCGGCCGGCGAGATCGGGCACACCACCATCGACAGCACCGGCCGGAAGTGCAACTGCGGCAACTACGGGTGCCTGGAGGCATACGCGTCCGGCCCGAATATCGCCGCCCGTGCGGTGGAAGGGATCGAGGCCGGGGCGGAGACGGTGCTCCCGGACCTGGTTGATGGCGACCTGGACCAGATCACGGCGGCCACCGTGTACGAGGGTGCGGTGCTGGGCGACGCCTACTCGAACGAGGTCATGAAGGAGACGGCCAAGTTCCTCGGGACCGGCGTGGCGAACATCATCAACGTCCTGAACCCGGAGATGGTAGTGATCTCCGGTGGCGTGACCCGGGCGGGCGACCACCTCTTCGTGCCGCTGAAGGCCGAGGTCCGCCGCCGGGCGTTCAAGAGCGCCCAGGAGGCGTGCCAGATCGTGCCGGCCCGGCTCATGAAGACCGCCGGCGTCATCGGCGCGATCGCCATGTTCAAGAACGACGTGCTGGGGCGCGTTTGAACGACGCGCGTGAGTCGGGGCGGTCGTGAAGCTCGGCGTCCTCGGGACCATGGTCTGGGACCGGATCGACCACCCCGACGGCGAGACGGTCGAGCGGTGGGGCGGGATCAGCTACTCCCTGGCCGCTGCGGCCGCCGCCCTGCCAGACGGCTGGACGCTCCGCCCCATCATCCGGCTCGGCACAGATCTGGCCGAGGCCGGGCGCCGGTTCCTCGCGTCCATCCCGCAGCTCGAGCGGCCCGGCGGCGTGGTCGAGGTCGACGAGCCCAACAACCGGGTGCACCTCCGCTACCGCGACCGTCACGACCGGGACGAGCACCTGACCGGCGGGGTCCCGTCGTGGGACGGATCGGAGCTGGAGCCGCACCTGGAGGCGCTGGACGGCCTGTACGTGAACATGATCTCCGGCTTCGAGCTGGAGCACGACACCGCCCTCGCCCTGCGCGACCGCTTCCGCCGACCCCGCTACGTCGACCTCCACTCCCTGGTCCTCGGCATCGGCGAGGACGGCCGCCGGGTCCCCCGTCGACCGGCCCACGCGGCGGGCTGGCTCGGCGCGTTCCACGTGGTCCAGGCCAACGAGACGGAGCTGGGGATCATGGCCGGCGATGGGACGGCGGAGGAAGCGGCCCGGTCCGCGCTCCGGGACGGCGCCCGGGCAGTGCTCGTGACCCGCGGGCCCCGTGGGGCGGGCTGGTTCGCCCGGTCGGATCGGCCGCTGAGTCCGGAGGCCGGGGGGCCCGACGGGGCAGGCCCCGGCTCGGAGGCCCGCGGGATCCGGACGGGCGATGTCGCCCTCGAGATGCAACGGAGCGCGGGGGACCCGACCGGGTGCGGCGATGTGTGGGGCGCAACCTGTTTCGTGCAGCTGATGGTGGGGCGGCGGCTGACCGAGGCGATGGACGCGGCCAATCGGGCTGCCGCCCGGAACGTGGAGCACCGGGGCGCCGACGGACTCTACGAGCACCTGAGGGGTGCGGCGTGAACGTGATCAGTGTTCCCGCGAACCTGGACGATCGGTCCTTCGACCCCATGGTCGCGGAATTGAACGAGGCGCTGGACGGGGGGGAAGGCGGCGTGCTGGTCGACGCCCGGAAGCTCCGCTGGGTCGACCCGTTCGGAATGCTCGGGCTCCTGGCCGTCGGGCGGGTGGCCCGGGACCGGGGTCGGAAGCCCCGTCTCCAGATGCCGGAGTCGGCCGACGTCGTCAGCTATCTGGCCCGGATGTCCTTCTTCAAGCACGCCCAGGAGATCTACGAGCTCCACGGCGGCGCCCGGAAGCGGGCCGACGGCCCGTCCGACGTGCTGCTGGAGATCACGCCGGTCACCTCTCACATGGACGTGCACCAGATCGTGGACCGGGTGAACGAGCGGGCGCTGGCGATCCTCACGCGACAGCTCAACATCCCGCTCAAGGAGGCGTTCCAGTTCAGCGTGATGCTGTCGGAGGTCTGCCAGAACATCATCGACCACGCGGAAGCCGGCGGCTGGGTCGCGACCCAGACCTACAACTGGCAGAAGCGGCTCGGCCGGAAGGTCGTCTCCATTGCCGTCATGGACCTGGGCGTCGGCTTCTACGGCTCCCTGGCCAGCGAGCACGCCGCCCGCTACGGCGAGCGGTGGAGCGACGCGTCGGCGCTGGAGGCCGCGTTCATCCACGGCCTGACCCGGTTCCACGACCCCGGCCGCGGTCAGGGGCTGCAGCAGATCCGGAAGCAGGTGGGACGGTGGAACGGAAAGATCACCATCCGGAGCGGGACCGCCCGGATCGCCGATGTCCCGTCGTGGGATGACGCGCCGCCGCTGGAGGACGACCTCCCGGAGTTCCCGGGCGCCCAGATCGCCATCACGCTGCCGTCGCGGGAGCCCGACGAAGGGAAGGGGGAGCAGACGTGACCGATCTCGGCGACGTCGTACCGCTCCGCTTCGACATGTCGGACATGGTCCGGCAGTCGGTGGCCACGCTTTACAGCCACCTGGTGACCCGGCCCACGGGGCAGGCGCTCCGGCTCGGGATCGAGGCCCAGATCACGGAGCTGGGTGCGCTCTCCATCAACGTCCTCGACTTCAGCGAGGTCGTGGTCCTCGACTACAGCTGCGCCGAGGAGACCGTGGCCAAGCTGATCCAGCGGTTCCGCCGCTCCGACCGCCCTGCCGAGGCCTACTTCGTGGCCCGCGGTATCGATGACCGTCACCGCGAGACCATCGAGACCGTGCTGAGCCGACAGGAGCTGGCCATTGTGGCCGAGCTGAGCGGGGGGGAGACCGTCCTCCTCGGCGAGGCGAGCGGTGCGGAGCGGGAGGCGTGGAGCGCGCTGAACGAGCTGGGTCGGGGTGCGGCCGCCGATGTCGCCGACACTCTCGGGAGCGGCGAGGAGTGGGTGACGGAGGCGCTGGAGGCGCTGACCCGGCGGCGCGTCGTGGCCCGACTCGACATCCCCCGCCTCTACTTCGCGCTCCGGCCGCTCCTCGACGACGGCTGACACGGGGCGGAACGCCGCTCGCGGCGGTGCATGAAAGCAGCTGCGTCACGACCGCGCCCGGATCAGGCCCGTGTGCGGCCCGCCGGGGTTTCGCTCTAGCCTGCCGGGCGCAGCTCGACGGAGAGGATCCGGTTGATGGCCTTCAGCGCGCCGAGCGCGGCCGCCGTCTCCACATCGCTCTCGATGGGGTGGGCGCTCACCAGCGGCAGCGGGCGCCGGCCCAGGCGGCTCGACATCCCCAGCACGCTCACCAGGATGTACTCGCCGTCCAGCGCCTGGACCACCGACGCGAAGTCCAGCTCCAGGCTCAGATCCCGGTTCCATTCGGCGTTCGCGGCGGACTTCAGCGTGGCGCCCGCCGCAGCCCGGGCCCGGCCCACCGGCGTGTCCACCGCGTCGGCCTCACCGGTCGACTCCCGGCCCCGCCACTCCAGCCGGACCGTGACCACCACGTGGCCGGCCGACGTCCTCGCCTCGAGCCCGGCGAAGACCGGCCGCCCCCCGTCGAGCGCCGCTTCGTCCTCCGGCGTCGGAGCCGCGCGCTTCGTCGGCGACGGTGCCGCGGCGACCTCCTCAGCGTGCCCGGCATTCGTCGTCGCGACCTCCTCGGCCGCGCCCGCCGGTACCTCCTCCACGTCCGAGGCGGGCGCCAGCTGCGCGATGCTGATCACGCGCTGGTCGATGGGGATCCCGAGTCGCTCCTCCAGCAGGCTCCGGATGTCCCGGGCCAGACCCGCCGTGTCCGGGCCGTGGCGGACGAGCAGGTGGATCTCCCGGGGGTTCCCCTCGAGATCCTCGCTCACGTAGGCGCCCAGCACGGATGGGAGCTCTCGGAGCACGGCTTCGGCGGCGGCTTTGTTGCTGATTCGATTCATCCGGTGTGCCGGGTGGCAGGAGGTCGCCGCAGAATGCGGCATTTTGACCCGGTCCGTCAAGTCACGCTTTGCCGGTGGACGTGTGCCGACCTAGCTTGGCGGCGCACGGGTGCGGGGTGAGCGAGCGCTCACTTCTGCGGACGGGAACCACCTGAGAGACGAGGGAGCGACGGCGATGGTAACCGATGGCACCGCCGGGGCCGGGGCAGGGCGATCCACTCGTGCGGTGCACGCGGGGAGCCCGCCCCGTGAGCCGGGCACGCCGGTCGTGGCGCCGCTGGTGTCCAGCGCCACCTTCCACAATGCCCCGGAACCGGAGGGCGAGGTGCTCTACGGCCGCTACGCGAACACGGAGGCGCACCGTCGGCTGAGCGCGCGGATCGCGGCGCTCGAGTCCACGGAGGCGGGACTCGTCTGCGCGAGCGGGATGGCGGCCGTCTCGCTGACGGTCCTGACGTTCGCGGGCGCCGGCGACCACATCGTCGCCGCCGACTCGCTCTACGGCGGGACCCGGGTGCTGCTGACTCGTGAGCTGCCGCGGCTCGGGATCGAAACCACCTTCGTGGACCCGACCTCGGACTGGGGCGACGCGATCCGCCCCGAGACCCGGCTCCTCTACATGGAGGTGCCGGTGAATCCCACGCTCCGGGTGCCGGATCCCCGGCCCGTGGCGGCGGTGGCCCGGGACCGGGGGCTCCCCCTCGCCATGGACGCGACCTTCGCCACGCCCATCAACTTCCGTCCGTCGGAGCACGGGGTGGACGTGGTGATCCACAGCGCCACCAAGTACCTCGGGGGCCACTCGGACCTCGTGGCGGGCGTGCTGGCCGGGTCGGAGGTCCACATGGAGGCGGTGCGCGAGCGCCTCAAGTCCTTCGGTCCGAGCCTGGACCCCCACGCCATGTGGCTCCTCGAGCGGGGACTCAAGACACTGGACGTGCGGGTGGAGCGGCAGAACGCCACGGCCGACCGCCTCGCCCGGTGGCTGACGGAGCACCCCGCCGTCGTGACCGTCCACTACCCGGGGCTCGCGTCCCACCCGGACCACGCCACGGCGCGGGAGCTGTTCGACGGCTTCGGCGGGATGCTGGCGTTCGTGGTACGGGGTGGTGACGATGCGGCCCGGCGGGTCATGGACCGGCTCCGGGTCTTCGCGGTGGCGCCGAGTCTCGGCGGCGTGGAGTCGCTGGCCTCCATGCCGCGCTACACCTCACACGCCGCCATGACCGCCGACGAGCGGCATGCCGTCGGCATCGACGACGGTTTCATCCGGCTCTCCGTCGGCGTGGAAGATGCACCGGACCTGAGAGCCGACCTGGAGCACGCGCTGGGCGCGGTATAGACGAGAGCAGCCCGGGGAATCGAAGCAATGCGCAAGTTCGTGGTGGGAGTCCTGGCGGTGATCCTGCTGATCGCGGTCGCTGCGCTGGCCGGCCTCGCCTGGGTCCGGTCGGCCGACCAGGGGCGGGACGGTACCGAGGTCGTCCCCGGCATCGGGGACCGCGTGGAGGTCTACTGGAGCGATGAGGCCGTCCCCCACGTCTTCGCCGGGAGCCTCGATGACGCGGCGTTCGCCCAGGGCTTCCTCCACGCCCGGGACCGGCTCTGGCAGATGGAGCTGGTCCGCCGGGCGGTCCAGGGCCGGCTGGCCGAGGTCATGGGCGAGCACGCGCTCTCCACCGACCGGTTCATGCGGCGGATCGGGCTCTGGGAGGCCGCACGGACCGGCGTGCGGGAGCTCGGGCCCCGTGAGACCGCGGTCCTGCAGGCGTACGCCGATGGCGTGAACGCGGCCGTCGAGCGGTGGTCCGGCCCGCTGCCGCCCGAGTTCCTCGTCCTCGGGTTCGAGCCCGAGCCGTGGCAGCCGGTCCACACGCTGGCCGTGGCGAAGATGATGTCCCTGACCCTCGCCATGTACGGTCAGTCGGTCTCGGTGGCCCGAGCGCTGCGGCGACTCCCCGAGGATCGGGTCCGCTGGCTCTTCCCCGGGTTCCCGGACTGGGATGCCACGATCCTGCCGCCGGAGCCCCCGGAGACACCACCGCTGGCCGCGGCCCTCATCGATCGGTACAGCGTGGCGGCGGCCTCCAACTCGTGGGTGGTCGACGGGTCCCGGACCGCGTCCGGCAGGCCGATCGTGGCCAACGACATGCACCTCGAGCTCCAGGCGCCGAGCCTCTGGTACCTGATGGGGCTGCACGCGCCCGCCACGGACACCCTCCAGGCGCTCGACGTCACGGGCGTGACCATCCCGGGCGCGCCGCTGGTGATCGTGGGCCGGAACCGGGCCATGGCCTGGGGGATGACGAACGCCTACGTCGATGATGTCGATCTCTTCATCGAGCGCGTCGATCCGGACGACCCCGGCCGCTACCTGACCCCCGGCGGGAGCCGCCCGTTCGAGGTCGTGGCCGAGTCCATCGCGGTGAAGGGCCGGGAGTCGCCGGATGTGCTGGAAGTCCGGCGCACCCGGCACGGGCCGGTCCTCCCGCTGGGCGACACCACCGCCTCCGGCGACACGGTGCTCGCAGTTCGGTGGACGGCTCACGACCCCAGCACCGTGATCCGGGCGATCCTGGGGCTCAACCTGGCCTCCGACTGGAGCGAATTCCTGGAGGCCGCCGACCTCATGGATGACCCGCACCAGAACCTCGTCTATGGCGACACGGCGGGCCACATCGGCTACGTGATGGGCGGCACGGTGCCGATCCGTGGGGACCGGCGCCCCGCCCCCGTCATCCCGCGACCCGGCTGGACCGGCGAGTGGGACTGGACCGGAGAGCTTCCGTTCGACGAGCACCCCCGGGCCTTCGATCCGCCGGCCGGGTACCTGGTCACGGCCAACAACCGGCAGACCGCCGAGCCCGTGTCCCGGCTCATCAGCGCCACCTGGCTGCAGCCGTTCCGGGCGATGCGGATCACGGAGATGATCACGGAGTCCGGTCGCGCCCTCGATGCCGACAGCGTCCTCGCCATGCAGCTGGACGTCCACGACCTGTACGCCGAGCGGTACGTCGATCGGGCGATCGCCGCCGCCGGGGCCGCCGGTCTCGACAACGTGGCGGACCGGCTGCGGGCGTGGGACGGGGACGCGGCCCCCGACTCCCGGGCGGCGCCGCTCTTCTACGCCTGGAACGAGATCCTGCGGCGGGACCTCGCGCGGGACCTCTACGGCGGCGAGCCGTCGTACTTCACACGGGAGTCGGCGACCGTGGTGATCGAGGGGCAGGCCGTGCCGTGGGCCGCCGATCCGGAGGCCCGATACCGGGAGCTGGCGGAGCGGGCGATCCGGGAGACCGCCGACGTCGCCGCCGGCCGGACGTGGGCGGAGTCGAACCACGCCGTCCACAGCCATGCCCTGGGCGGGGTGGACGTCCTCGATCGGATCCTCGGGCTGGACGTGGGACCGCTGCCCCACGAGGGCTCCCCGTTCACCGTGAACGTCGCGCACTGGGCGTTCCGGTCGCCGGACGACGACTTCCCGTTCCTCACGACGGCCGGCGTAAGCATGCGCCAGGTCGCCGACCTGGGGAACACCGACGCGGCAGCAGGGTTCGTCATCCCCACGGGGCAGAGCGGACTCCCGTTCAGTGAGCACTACCGCGACCAGACGCCGCTGTGGCGGAACGGCGGGCTGCTGATGCTGTCGCTGGACAGGGACGCCGCGGAGGCCTCGGCCGCAGAGACACTGATCCTCGACCCCGAAGTGAGGGATGACTGACGACACGCTCGATCTCGCCGTGATCGGCGCCGGCCCGTGCGGGCTCAGCGCCGGCGTCGCGGCTGCCCAGGCGGGGCTGGACGCCGCCGTATTCGACAAGGGGTGCATCACCCGGTCGATCACGATGTACCCGACCTACGCCACCTTCTTCAGTACCGCGGACCGTCTCGAGATCGGGGGCGTCCCGTTCATCGCGCCCGGCGACAAGCCGACCCGGGGCGATGCGCTGAAGTACTACCGGCGGGTGGCCACCGAGTACACGCTCGACGTGCGCCAGTACACCGAGGTGATCGACGTCGCCGGCGAGACGGACGACTTCACGCTGCGCACCCGGTCCATGGGCGGCGGGGAGGGTCGGGTCCGGGCCCGGAACGTGGTGGTGGCCACCGGCTACGCGGACTCCCCCAACTATATGGGGATTCCCGGCGAGGAGCTGGAGAAGGTGCGCCACTACTTCACCGAAGGGCACCCGTACTTCCAGCAGGACGTGGTGGTCATCGGGGCGGGGAACTCGGCCGTGGAAGCAGCGCTCGCCGTGTGGCGCGCAGGGGCGCGGGTCACGCTGATCCACTTCCTGGACGCCCTCGACCCGGGGGTGAAGCCCTGGATCCGGCCGGACATCGAGAACCGGCTCGAGAAGGGAGAGATCGGCGTGCGCTGGAACACCCGCGTCACGGAGATCCTGCCCGACCGGATCCGGATCCGGGACGAGATCACCGGCGCGACCGACGAGCTGGCCAACGACTTCGTGCTCGCCATGACCGGCTACCGGCCGGACCCCACGCTGCTGCGGAGCCTGGGCGTCACCGTCGACGAGGAGACCGGTGTTCCGGCCCACGATCCCGAGACCATGGAAACCGATGTCACTGGCGTCTTCATTGCAGGCGTAGTAGCCGGCGGCAACCGGCCAGACCGCGTGTTCATCGAGGACGGCCGCCACCACGGGCCGCTGGCCGTTCGGCGGATCCTGGAACGCCGGGGGGTGGACGCCGGTGATACCATTGCGCTCGGCGTCCCTCCGAGCGTACGCGAACCGGATCCGGAGGCCGACGGGATCGGGGAATCCTCCGTCCCGGCGGAGCCACATCCGGCGCGATGACGAGCGCGGGTCGCGGCGCGTTGACGTCCCCGCGGCGCGACCCGTAGCTTGGCCCCGGGGCCGGCAGGAGCGGCCGCGAGCCGACAAGCGAACGAGAACGTTCAACCATAGACGAAGGACGATATCATGGCGACACGAACCAAGCTCCCGGTCGGGATCGAGGGGTTCACGAACGAGCCGTACTACGACTGGAGCGAGCCGGAGAACGTCGAGCGGATGGAGAGGGCGCTGGAGAAGGTCCGCTCGAAGCTCGGAGAGACGTATCCGCTGATCGTCGACGGCGAGGAGATCCACGAGGGTGAGACCCGGGACTCGGTGAACCCGGCGGACCCGTCGCAGGTGGTCGGGAGCTTCGTCCAGGCCACCCGCGAGCTGGGGGACCGGGCCATCGCGTCGGCCCACGACTTCTTCGAGAACGAGTGGAAGTCCACGCCGGTCGAGGAGCGGGCCGAGATCTTCTTCCGGGCCGCGGACCTCATGCGAGAGCGCAAGGCGGAGCTGGCGGCGTGGATGGTCTTCGAGGTCTCCAAGAGCTGGACGGAGGCCGTCGCCGATGTCGCCGAGCTGATCGACTTCAACGAGTACTACGCCCGGAAGATGCTCGAGCTGGCGGGCGACCAGGAGGTCGTGGTCTTCCCCGGCGAGGACAACGAGCTGCGCTACATCCCGCTCGGCGTGTCCGTCGTGATCCCGCCCTGGAACTTCCCGGCCGCCATCATGGGCGGGATGACCGCCGCGGCGCTGGTCGCCGGGAACACCGCAGTGCTGAAGCCGGCGTCGACGGCTCCGGCGATCGCCGCCCAGTACGTGCGGATCCTGCACGAGGCCGGACTGCCGAAGAAGGCGCTGACGTTCCTGCCGGGCCCCGGCAGCGAGATCGGCGACGCGCTGGTCGACCACCCGCTGACGCGCATGATCGCGTTCACCGGGTCCAAGGAGGTCGGGCTCCGGATCTTCGAGCGCGCCTCCAGGGTCCACCAGGATCAGATCTGGCTGAAGCGGACGATCCTGGAGATGGGCGGCAAGGACGCCCAGGTCGTGGACGAGACCGCCGACCTCGATGCGGCCGCCGCCGCCATCGTGGCCGGTGCCTTCGGGTTCCAGGGGCAGAAGTGCTCCGCGTGCTCCCGGGCCATCGTGGTCGAGGACGTCTACGACGAGGTGCTCGAGAAGGTCGTCGAGAAGGCGAAGGACATCACCATGGGCGACACGGCCGGCAAGGACACCTTCATGGGCGCCGTGATCGACGAGGCCGCACAGAAGAGCATCACCGAGTACATCCAGATCGGGAAGAAGGAAGGCCGGCTGATGCTCGGCGGCGAGGTGGATGAGGACGCCGACGGGTACTTCATCCCGCCGACGATCTTCGCCGACGTGGATCCCGACGCGACGATCGCGCAGGAGGAGATCTTCGGCCCGGTGCTGGCCTTCATCAAGGCGAAGGACTTCGATCACGCGCTGGAGATCGCCAACGGGACCGATTACGGGCTGACCGGCGGCGTCTTCTCCTGCTCGCGGGAGCGGATCGAGCGGGCGAAGGACGAGTTCCATGTCGGGAACCTCTACTTCAACCGGAAGATCACCGGTGCGCTGGTCGGTGTGCAGCCGTTCGGCGGGTTCAACATGAGCGGCACCGACTCCAAGGCCGGCGGCCCCGACTACCTGCTCCTGTTCACGCAGGCCAAGTCCATCGCCGAGCGGCACCGCGACGACGTGAGCTAGCGCGGCGCAGGCGCCGGCTCCGCGGAACTTTCGCGGGCCGGTGGGTAGGAACAACCCGACGCCCGACGGGCGCCTGTAACGCAGAACGCACCGGAGCCGCAAGCCATGGAAACGCGGGAGAAGATCCAGGAGGTGCTGGAGTCGATCCGGCCGGCGCTCCGCAGCGACGGCGGCGATGTCGAGTACATCGATTTCGATGCCGACGCCGGCGTGCTCGAGCTGCGGTTCCTGGGCGCGTGCGGCGACTGTCCGATCTCGGACGTCACGCTGCGGCAGGGGATCGAGCGGAGGATCCTGACAGCGGTACCTCAGGTGCGAGAGGTCCGGGCCTTTTGATCGGGGCTGCCGGGCCCGTGCAGGAGACGCGGCTGGCGTTCCGATGGGGGCGCCGGCCGCTCTTTTTTCATACATGCAACCAGTGACTGACCTATGACGGAAACACACGATCTCGAGACCCGGGTCCGGGCCGCCCTGGACAGCGTGGTGAACCCGTCCACGAGCCAGAGCGTGCTCGCCTCGCAGGTGGAGGATCTGAGCGTCGATGGCGACGTGGTGTCCTTCGGCTTCTCCCTCGGCCCCGATGACCCCGGCACCCTGGTCCGGGACACCCGGTCGGCGGTGGAGGCGGTCCAGGGCGTCGACAAGGTCAAGATCGACGTGCGACTGCCCCAGACCATGCAGGCTCAGGCCCGGGGACAGGGCCGGCAGGCTCCCGAGCGCCAGCCGGCGCCCGGTGCGGTCCCCGCGCCGGAGCCCCAGTCCGAGCTGCTCCCCGAGGTCGGCCACTTCATCGCCGTGAGCTCGGGGAAGGGCGGTGTGGGCAAGTCCACCGTCGCGGCCAACCTGGCCGTGTCGCTGGCCCAGAAAGGGCGGAGGGTCGGCCTCCTGGACGCGGACATCTACGGCCCGAACATCCCGCAGATGTTCGGCGAGACCCGGCGCCCGAAGGTCGCCGGAGAGAAGGGGCAGGAGCGGATCGTCCCGCTGGAGGCCCACGGCGTGAAGCTCATGAGCCTGGGCTTCCTCCTCGAGGAGGAGCAGCCCGCGATCATGCGGGGGCCGCTGGTGACGGGCGTGCTCAAGCAGTTCCTCGAGCAGGTCGAATGGGGGGAGCTGGACGTGCTCGTCATCGACCTGCCGCCCGGGACCGGGGACGCGCAGCTGTCGCTCGTCCAGACCATCGATATCGACGGCGCCGTCATGGTGACCACCCCCCAGTCCGTCTCCGTCGGCGATGTCCGTCGGGGCGTCCGGATGTTCGAGCGGGTGAACACCGAGGTCCTCGGGATCATCGAGAACATGAGCGGCTTCGTGTGCCCGGGCTGCGGCGAGCGGCATGACATCTTCGGCACGGGCGGCGGGCGGGAGCTGGCCGAGGCCATGGAGCTCCGGTTCCTCGGCGAGGTCCCCCTGGACACGGCCGTGCGGACCGCCGGCGACGAAGGGCAGCCGACGGCGCTCTCGGCCCCGGACTCTCCGGCGGGGAAGGCCTTCCTCGAGATCGCCGGGAAGATCCTGGCCGAGGTCGAGGAAGGCGCCACGGTCTGACGGGACCGTGACCCGGATCACACTCCTGACCGACTTCGGGACGGTCGACGGCTACGCGGCCGCCATGGCCGGTGTGGTCGCCGCGACGGCACCGGAGGCCGTCGTCGAGCACGCTTCCCACGACGTCGCCCAGGGCGATGTCTTCGCCGCCGCCCTCGCCCTGTCCCGGTACGCGCCGCTCTACCCGGAGGGCAGTGTCCACGTGGCCGTGGTGGATCCCGGGGTCGGGACCGCCCGACGGCCGCTGGCCGCACGGGTCGACGGCCGGTTCTACGTGGCTCCCGACAACGGCGTGCTGAGCCTGGTCCTCCAGGGCGCCGAACGCGTCCGGATGGTGGAGATCATGGACCCTGACATCGTCAATGGCGCCTCGGCCACCTTCCACGGCCGCGACATCTTCGCCCCCGCGGCCGGACGCCTCGCCCGGCGCGACGCGCTGGAAGAGCTCGGGCCGCCGGTCCACGACCCGGTGCTGCTGCCGATGCCGCAGCCGGCACGGACGGACTCGGGGGTGCGCGGCGAGGTCCTGCTGGCCGACCGGTTCGGGAACCTGGTCACCAATATCCCGGCGGACTGGATCAGCGAATCGTCACGGGTGCGGGTGGGGAGCGAGTCGGTGGGTCCGGTGCGGCGCACGTACGGCGATGTGGGAGCCGGCGAGGTGCTGGCGCTGATCGGGTCGGTGGGCCTGCTGGAGATCTCGGTCCGGGACGGGAGCGCCGCGGCCCGACTCGGGACGGACCGCGGCGCGGAGGTTGTGGTCGAGCAGAGCTGATCGAGCTGTCGCCCGGCCCGCCGGCCTGGGTGCTAGCTCTCCAGCCAGTCCCGCTCCGCCTTCGAAAGCCGCTTGCTCCGGGGGGCCAGCAGCCGCATCACCACGTAGCCGACCAGCAGGATCGGGCCGACGGTGAAGAGCAGGAACTTGGCGAGGCCGAGGGCCAGCCCGAAGACGGCGCCCAGGACCGCCAGCCCGATGGAGACCCCCACCACGACGATCAGCCCGATGATCAGATAGGTCAGTATGGACGAGATCATGACGTCCTCCCCCTGGAACGTTCGGTGCCGCTACGGCGTCGATGCGCTGGACGGCGGGGCCCACCGGACGTTTACGGACCCGAATGCCCCGCCCATGTGCACGGTCAGCCGCCGCTGCGCCGTCTCCCAGCTTTCCGAGTAGTACGTGTCGTCCCGCTCGGAGAACCGGCTCCGGTCGAAATCAGTCAGGAACGTGTCCTTCTCCACCCGTACGCCGACGTCCTCCGGGATCACCAGCGTGACGGACCCGAGCGCCATCGTGATATCGGCGTCGATGTCCCGCTCCCAGGCGCCATCGAAGTCCAGTGTCAGCTCGCCCACGCCGCCCTCCACCTTGACGCGCGTGCACCCGGCATTGCCCAGTCCCCGGACCGCGAAGGCGGCCGCACCCATTGCGATCTTCAGCCGATCGCACACGGCGCGGTTCGGCTCGCTGAACCGGATCTCCGTGTCGCTGGCGCCCGTCTCCACGTCGAGGCTGGCCACCTGCAGCCCGCCCAGGTCCAGGTCGGCCTCTACGGCGCCGAAGTCCAGATCCATGTCGAGCGGCACGTCGGGCGACAGCTGGAGGCGCATCTCGCCGGCCTCCGTGTTCCGCAGCCGGACCCCCTGGCCGCGGCCGTCGATGCCGACCTCGAGCTCGCCCCGGTCGTAGTCGGCCACGGGATCGAACACATCGGAGTCGTAGCGCAGGTTCAGTCGGTACAGCTCACCGGGCTCTCCCGCCCGGATCAGGAGCTCGCCGGCGCCATAGCGGACCCGGACATCCATGCGGGTCTCGTCGGCCCGCTGCCGGAAGGCGGTCATCTCGCGCCAGTCCTGGGCGCCGACGCCGACCGGGGTCAGCGTCAGGACCAGGATCGTCAGCAAGGCGGTGCGGCTAGACATCTGCGGGCTCCCCCTCCTCCGCGGCGAGGCCTTCCGGCCGGACCGGTCGCGTGCCGCCCCGGGACACCAGGAAGGCGCCGAAGCCGACGGTGAACGCGGCCCATGTCAGCATCACGGCCATGAACTTGAGCAGCCCTTCCAGGAAGCCCAGCCACGGACCGGCCATGCTGATGATGTGCGCCGCGAGGAACAGGACGAGCAGCAGCCCGACGCCCGTGATCACGTAGTAGTACGAGTTGGCCCGGTTGAACCAGTCCGACCCCGTGAACCGGCGCTCGGCCAGCGCCTCACCCGCCCCGTGGGCCACGGCCAGGTATCCGCCCACGGCGGCCAGCACGACGGCGACCGGGAAGAGCGGCGCGAAGACCAGGATCAGCGGGATCCCCACGATGGACACCGCCAGCGCCAGCAGGCCCAGGATATAGGCCGGGAGCACCAGGAAGGAGCCCGCCAGTCCGACGAGCCCGGACCGGAGCGTTGCGTGGCGCGCCGTGTCGGCAATCCCCTCGAGATACTTCCGGCCGAAGAAGACGGCCAGGAAGCCCAGCCCCACGAGGATCGCGTAGCTCATGAGCGTCGAGAACACGCCGCCGAGCCCTCGCGTGATGTGGCGCCAGGGCGAGCTCCACACGTCGGTCCAGTCACCGACCCGGATCTCGTTCCGGATCTCGTTCCGGATCTCGTCCCGCAGGTCGGCCTCGAGGTCACTGCGCAGCTCCCGCAGTGCCTGGAGATCGACACCCTCCAGGTCCTCCAGCTCCTCGAGGTTCTCCAGCTGCTGCAGTGTGGAGGGGTCCTCCACCAGCCGCTCCAGCTCGCGGATCCGCTCGTTCAGTCGCTGGATGCTGTCGGACGCGTCCAGCGACCGGGGTGCGTCCGGTGCGGCCGCCGGGGCCGCCGGGGCCGCCGGGGCCGCCGGGGCCTGCGGTGCGGCGGTCGCGGAGAGCGCGGCCTCCAGCTCCCGGTCGAGCCGACCGCCGAGGCCCGCGGCCTCGGCCGGCGGCTCCCAGTCCACCAGGAGGTCCGTCAGCGCGGCCGTGGGCGTGTCCATGGCCCGCTGCAGCAGGTCGCGCCACGCCTGGTCGAGGGCGTCCCGGCGGTCGTAGCCACCGATGCGCTCGCCGTTCATCCGCACGGCGCCATCGGGGGCCAGGACCAGCGAGAGCGTCTCTCCGCCGGTGAGCTCAAGCTCGAGCTCCGCGGCGTCCTGCGAGACCGAGATCTCGCTGGAGACGATCGAGGCGGCCTCGCCGGCCTGCGGCGCGGCGTCCTGCGCGCCGAGCGGCGCGGCGAGGAGCGCGGCCCCGAGAAGGACGGGGATCAACGAGCAGCTATATGACATACGACGCATGTTCAATTCTCCGCTGTTGCTGCGTGCGGAACAGGTTCTCGTACAGGACGTAGATCGAGCCGACGGTCGCTATGGCGAACACCACCAGCGCGAGACCGATCTCGTCGCGGCCCACGCCGGCGACGAGGTCGGCGGCCCAGGTCGCCCACGCGGCCAGTGCGGACGTCGACAGCTGGGCCCAGACCCACTGGGCCGAGCTGACCGCCGCGTCGCCGGCCAGTGCCGTGGTGACCGTCCACAGCCCCTGAGCGCTCACACCCGGCTGCGACAGCAGCCATGCCATCAGGATGGTGGCCCCGACCACGGGCAGCGCGAACACCGCCGCTGCCGCCGCCCAGCCCCGGGTGCTCTGGGGCGTGACGCGGTCGAGCCAGGCGGATGCGGCCGCGAGCACGGGCTGTCGGACCCGGACGCGCTCCATGACCCGGTCGGCGAAGCCTTCCGCCGGCTCCATCTCCGGGAGACTGCCCAATACCGCGAACAGCGACCGGAGCTCCTCGACCTCCGCCTGACAGTCGGAGCACCGGGTCAGGTGCGAGTCCACAACGGCCTGGTCGGCGCCGTCGAGGGTTTCCTCGACGAACGCTTCCAGCCGCTCTGTGCTCGGGTGATTCAGTCTCTCGCTCACGTCTCGCTGCTCCGTAGTTTCCGTGTCCGCTCTTCCGTACGAAGGCGCGCCCGTACGAGTTTCAGGGCCCGTACCTTCATCGGAGATGCTCCAGCTTCTTCCGCAGCTCGTTCCGGCCGCGGTGGATGTATGTCTTCACCGTCCCCAGGGGCAGATCCATGATCTCGGCGATCTCGTCGTAAGGCCGGCCCTCCACGTGCCACAGCAGGATCGCCTCCCGATACTGGGGGCGGAGCTCGCCGATGGCGGCCTCGATCTCCGAGCCGATCTCCTGGCTCTCGGTGAAGTACTCCGGGTCCTCCGCCGTGTCCACCGCGGTGAACGATGTCGCCTCCGCCTGCTCCTGCGTGCGCGCGTGCGGTGAGCCCTCCAGCGACAGCGTGTCGGGCTTCTTCTTCCGGATATGATCGACGGTCGTGTTGTGCGCGATCTTGAAGATCCAGGAGCTGAACTTGTACGACGGGTCGTACTTGTCGAGGGCGTTCAGGACCTTGATGAAGGTGTCCTGCGCGAGGTCCTCCGACAGCTCCCGGTCCCGGACCATCCGGTAGATCACGCTGAAGACCGGCCGCTCGTATCGGCGGATGAGCTCCCGGAACGCCGGCTCACGGCCCTCGCGGGCGCGCTCGATGACGTCCTTGTCGGAAAGCTCTTCGTAGTCCACCATCTCCTGCAGTGCGGGAGCCGGGCAGCCGGTCGAACCTACGAAACCGGGGGCCGCTGTGTTTCGCGAGGGTTGTTGCGTCTGCGTTCCGGCCGTAGCTTCGCCGGCCCTGAGCAACCTGCAATCTAGGGCGGAGTCGGGCCGTGCGCGAAGGTGACAGCCACAGCATCCTCCCCCCGCCGGATGAGAAGGCGGGCCGGGTCCGGCGTATGTTCGGCGAGATCGCGCCCCGGTACGACCTGCTGAACCACCTGCTGACGCTGAATATCGACCGGCGGTGGCGACGCAGGGCGGTGGATCGCCTGCTCGAGGGACGCCCGGCGGACGGGGTCTACCTGGACGCGTGCGCCGGGACCATGGACCTGGCCGTGGAGGTGGCGGCGCGGCCGACGTTCGAGGGCCTGGTCGTCGCCTCCGACTTCGCCCTGCCCATGCTGGATGCCGGCCGCCACAAGGTCGACGGGCTCCCCGTGGCCGAGACGTGCGGTGACGCGCTCCGGCTCCCGCACCCCGACGCCTCCTTCCACGGCGCGGTCGTCGGGTTCGGGGTCCGGAACTTCGCGGACCTCGACGCCGGGCTCCGGGAGCTCCGGCGAGTGCTCCGGCCCGGGGCGCGGCTGGTGATCCTCGAGCTCAGCACGCCGGCATGGGCCCCGCTCCGAACGCTCTACAACCTCTACTTCACCCGGCTGCTCCCGTGGATCGGGCGACGGATCTCGGGCCACGGCACGGCGTACAGCTACCTCCCCGCGTCCGTCGGCGCCTTCCCGCCACCGGATGAGCTGGCCCGGAAGATGGAGGCCGCCGGGCTCGAGGACGTACGCTACACCCGGCTGATGGCCGGGATCGCCGCGATCCACGTGGGTACCCGGCGGTAGACCCGGGGATGGGGACAGGGATGGGGCCGGGCAAGGGCGGTCGGGGGCGGTCCACGGCCCCGACCGGGACCGGAGCCGGGGCTAGGGTTCGGCCGCTGCCCTGGCGGGCGAGCGACGCTCCCGGGTGTAGCTCACGGCCACGCCGCCGACCACAACCAGGAGCCCGAGCCACCCGAGGGCGGTCAGGTCCTGGCCGAAGATGACCAGCGCCAGGAGCGCCCCGACCACCGGCTCGATGCTGGCGGCCACGGCCGTGGGTGCGGCCTCGATCCGCTTGACGGCCGCGAAGAAGAAGAGGTTGGCGGCGAAGACGGAGCCCAGACCGAGGCCGACGACGAGCGTCCACCCCGCGATAGTGCCGGGCGGTGCCGGCGCCCGGCCCAGGAGCGGGAGCGCGAGTCCGAGGACCACGGTGCCGCCGAGGAGCTCGAGGAAGAGCGTCCGGAGCGAGCCGTAGCGGGGCACGGCCCACCGGGCGAGGAGCGTGCTGGCCGCGTAGGCGACAGCCGAGAGCAGCCCGCCGCCGACGCCGACCACCCACCCCTCACTGAAGACATCCGGCAGGCCGGCGGCGTCGCCGGTATGCCCGGTCACCGTCAGCGCGACGCCCACGAGCACGAGCAGCGCCAGCGCGACCCGGGTGGCCGTCAGCGCCTCGCCGAGGAGCGGCCGGGCGAGCACCGCCACCAGCATCGGCGCCAGGTATAGGAGCGTGGCGGCACCGGCCACGCCGATCCCCGCGATGGCGAACTGGTAGGCGAGCTCGAATACGGCCACGATCAGGCCACCCCCGCCGGCCACCAGCAGCAGGCCCCTGGAATCGACCCGGAAGAGGTCGCGGCGGTACGCGCCGTAGAGGAGGAACCCGAGCGTGGCCAGGAGCACGCGCCAGAACCCCACGGCGGTGACCTCCACGCCCCGGTCGTAGAGCGCCGTGCTCAGCGGGCCGGTGGTCCCCCACAGCGCGCCGGCCGTGAGGGCGAGGACGTACCCGGCGAGCGTGACCCGCCGGGCGGTGGAACGGGGTCGGGGCATGCCCGGAAAGCTACGGGCGACCGGACGGCGTGCAAGACGATGGCCCGCCGGCGCCGCGCTCCGGCCCCGCTACCGGCTCAGACGAGCGGGTTCCCGGGGTCGGAGCTCTCGGGGCTGGCCGCGTGGATCCAGGCGTCGCGGACGGCCGGTCGGGCCTCGTCCCAGCTGAGCGGGCTGGGCTCGTTCTCCCACCGCTCCTCGAGCTGCTCCTCCACGTCCTCGAACTCGGCGCCCTCGGCCTCGGCCTGTGCCTCCCACCCGAACCGGAAGGCCGGCCGGTAGTGGTCGTAACCGAGCTGGGCATCCACGTACGGGCGCTTCGTGAAGCTCGAGCGCCAGAACGCGTCCTGGTTCGGCGCATCCGCGGCCGGGTGCGTGTCGCCCCGCGCCGCGGAGCCGGTCACCGGTCTGTCGGGTGCGTCTCCTGTCGGTGTGCTCATTCGGTCGCCTCCCTCCTCTCCACTGGCGATTCATGCGGCTCAGCCACGCAGTGGTGCAACCTCCACACCGTCACGTTGCCGGCAGCCCTCCCGCGGGCCATCTTCGAGCCCTGCTCCGGCCGACCGGCTCGGGGCTCGGCGTGACCGAACCGGAGAGGACCACGACGTGAGGATCGGCCTGATCAGCGACACCCACGGGAAGCTGCGCAATCAGGTCTTCACGGCCCTCGATGGCGTGGACAGGATCCTCCACGCCGGCGACATCGGACCCTATGACATCCTGGTGGAGCTCGAGGCCATTGCGCCGGTGACCGCCGTGTACGGCAACACCGACCGGTTCGACATCCGGGAGCGGGTCCCCGAGGTCGCGGAGATGGAGGCGGCGGGGTACCGGATCCGGATGATGCACGGCCATCAGCTCGGATCGCCCAGGCCCGCGGGGCTCCGGGCCGCGCTCCCGGACGCGGATGTCATCGCGTACGGCCACACCCACCGGCCGCTGGTCGAGGAGGTGGCGGGCACGCTGGTCGTGAACCCCGGAAGCGCCGGCGCCGCACGGTTCGGGCTGCAGCCCTCGGTGGCCGTCCTGACGCTGACACCGGAGGGTCCCGGGGTCGAGATCATCAACCTGAAGTAGCCCGTCTGGGGAATGCAGAATAGCTGAACACCCGGCTGCGCTGTGGGTGAGCGGCGGGTGAAGGCGGGGGTACGACCTGACCTCTCCGCCTGCCTCGGTGACGTGCATCGTACTCCGTGGGGTCTTTACAGCTCTGTCGTGGTTGTTGTATCGCCGGAAATTGCAGCGTATTGTGCAGGTGGTTGGCAGTCGCGGGAGTCCCTTCGGGGATAATCGGTAGAACTCCGACAAGGATCGCCGAATGAGCCGCACGCGCCCTTCCCCCCGGCCGAAGTCGCTTCCAGGACTGCGTTTCTGCAGCCGCTCACTCCTCATCGCTCTCGTAGCGGTCAGTGCGACGGCGTGTGGCGAGGATCCCACGGGCTACGAGGGGCCGACCGTGGTGGCCGCCGTCTCCGCGGGCGCCTTTCACACGATGATCCTGAAGACCGACGGCACGCTCTGGGCGACGGGCTGGAATGACTTCGGTCAGCTGGGCGACGGCACCACGACCCACCGGAGCACGCCGGTCCAGGTGACACTCTGACGAACTGAGCGCGTCGCAGTGCGCGCTTCCGGTGTCCAGGGATCTTCCGGTCCCCCACCCGTCACGCCCGGTCAGACGGCGTGCAGCCGGGCCCGCTCCTCCGGGTTCCGACGGAACCAGCGCTCCACCAGGAGCATCTCGGCGATCCCGTCCGCGCCGATCCGCGGCGCTGGCGGGGGAGGGGCACCGAAGAGCCGGTCGATCCGGCCGCGCAGCGCCCGCCGCTCCGCGCGGTCCCGGGGCACGGGCAGCTCGGCCCGGACCACGCCCCGGCGCAGGATGTACACCCGGTCGTCCCCTTCGTGGCCGGGGACCCGGTAGACGGCATCGAGCCTCGACAGCGACCGCTCCATTAGCAGCAGCGAGGCACGCACGCTCTCCAGCAGCTCGATCCGCTCCCGGACCACCGCGGCGTACTCGAACAGCCAGCGCTCCACCGCCGTGCTCAGATGGCTCCGGAGCCGGTCCAGCGGTGCATCGGTCTCGCCCCGGAGGAAGGCACGGGCCACGTCCAGGCGGCGGGCGTAGCCCTGCTCGGTGCAGCCGCCCGCGCACGGCGCCAGGCACCGGCGGAGCTCCGCCCTGGCGCACAGCGGTGTACGCTCCGCCCCGAAGAGGTCCGGCTGATCGGCCAGCCGCATGGGGGTCGTGGACGGGCACGACCGGAGCTGGAGCGTGTCCACCAGGACCCGGACAGCGGCCCGCACCCGCTCGGCGCCGAGGAGCGGCCCGAAGTATTCCGACCCGTCGTCGATGGGGCGCGTGGTCGATACGAGCCGGGCGACCGGCTCCCGCGGGATCCGGATGAAGCAGACCGCCCGCTCCTTCTTGTGCTGCACGTTGAACGGTGGCCGGAGCCGACGGATCTGACGGAACTCACGGAGCAGCGCCGCGAACTCGCTCGGATGGTCGTCCCACTCCACCCGCTCCGTGAACCCGAGGATCTCCGCCGCCTTCTGGCCGGGGTCGGCACGGAAGTACGACAGCAGTCGTGTCCGGACCCGGATCGACTTGCCCACGTACAGCACCTGGTCGCCCGGCCCGATCAACCGGTAGACCCCCGGCCGGTTCTCGGCATGCTCGCGGACGTACGCCCGCAGCGGATGCCGGGCCGGTTCGGGACCCGGCTCGCGGCTCGGCTCCTGACTCGGCTCGCGGGCGGCAGTGGTCGACATGGGACCGGGAATATCGGGTTTCGGGGTTTGTTCGGCAAGGCGCGGCGAGACGTGCGCCAGCAGCCGGCTCCGGGCGGGACCGTCCCTCGTGGGCTCCCGGGTCCATCGGTGCCGGTGGCGTGGCCCCGGCCGGCCCCCGGTTCCGGCCCCGGCCCGCGGTGCCTACCTTTCGGGCTCGGAGCGGTGTGTCCAGTGAACGGCGGAGGCGTGGGTGGGGAACCGGAGCGTGTTCAGGAGTCTCGTGGCGGGTGCCCTCATCGGGTTCGCCGACGCGGCGCCGATGGATGCGCGGCGGCTGCAGCGGCCGCTCGAGGTGGTCTGGCGGGACGACCGGGACCTTCCCGACCCGCTGGCCGGCGTTCCCCTGATGATCCTGGATCCGGTCCCGCTGGGCCGGTCCCGCGACTCCCGGCGGAGTCCAGGCCGTACGCTGCGGCTGGGTTGGTCGCGCCCGCTGGATCTCCTGCGGCGGCTCAGGGACCAGCTGAGCCCGGGCTGACCGCCCGGATCATCCCTGGCACTGCGGGCAGTAGAACGCGCTTCGGTTGGTCAGGACCTTCCGCTTGATCGGCGTGCCGCAGACGGCGCACGGCTCACCCTCCCGGCCGTAGACCCGGAGCAGCGGCTGGAACCCGCCGGCCTCACCGCTCCCATCCCGGTAGTCGGAGAACGTGGTCCCCCGGTGCTCGATGGCGCGGGCCAGGACATCGCGCAGCGCGTCGCGGAGCCGGCCGGTCTCGTTCCGCGTGATCCGGTGCCCTCGTCGGGTCGGCCGGATCCCGGCGCGGAAGAGCGCTTCCAGGGCGTAGATGTTGCCCACGCCGGCCACTTTCCGCTGGTCGAGCAGGAAGTTCCGGATCGGGGTCCGGGTGGCCTTCGTGAGCGTCCAGAGCGCGTCGGCGGTGAAGGCATCGGAGAGCGGCTCGATGCCCAGCTCGGCGTCCCGGGCCCGCCATGCGTCCGGGCCGTACCAGGCGATCCGGCCGAACCGGCGGGTGTCGTCGTAGAGGAGCTCGCGGCCGTCATCGAGGCGGAAGGCCACCGCGACATGAGTCAGCTCCGCGGCGGCGGGCGCCTCGCTGGTGACCAGCCGGCCGGTCATCCCGAGGTTGATGACGACGCGGGTGCCGCTCTCCAGCCGGATGACGACGTTCTTCCCGCGCCTCCCTACGCCGGCGATGTGGAGGCCGGCGACGACGGAGGCCAGCGTGTCGGGGTCGTCGTCGATGACGTCGTCGTGGGTGACCGAGGTCCCTGTGATCCGGCGCCCCGCGAGTCGCGGGTCGAGGTCGCGGGCGATGGTCTCGACTTCGGGCAGTTCGGGCATGGCGGTCGGTCTAGGCGCGGTGGGTGCGGGTCGGGCCCGACGGCCCGTCCGGCATCGATGCCGCCGGCTCAGCCACCGGTGCGCTCCAGCTCCCTCCACCCGATGTCGCTCCGGTACTGGGCGCCCTCGAACGTGATCCGCGACGCGGCGTCCCGGCTGGCGGCTGCGGCGGCGGCGAAGTCGTCGCCGAGGCCGGTGACGCCCAGAACGCGGCCGCCGTCGGTGACGAGCTGGCCGTTCTTGCGGGCGGTCCCGGCGTGGAAGACGAGGACGTCGTCCCGGGCCTCGAGGGCGTCCGGGATGGTGATGACCTGCCCCTTCCGGTAGCTGCCGGGGTAGCCGCCGGAGGCCAGGACCGTGGTGACCGCCGCGCCGGGTCGCCAGTCCAGGGCCAGCTCCCGGACGGAGCTGCCCCGGGCGATGGCCTGCATCGGCTCGAGGAGCGACGAGGCCAGGAGCGGGAGGACGGCCTGGGTCTCGGGGTCGCCGAACCGGCAGTTGAACTCCACGACCTTCGGACCCTCGTCCGTCAGCATGAGGCCGGCGTAGAGGAGCCCCCGGAAGGCGCGGTCCCGACGCCGGAGCTCCTCGAGGGTGGGCAGGAAGACCTCTTCCCGGACCCGCGTCATCAGCGCGTCATCCACGATGGAGACGGGGGAGTAGGCTCCCATCCCGCCGGTGTTCGGCCCCGTGTCGCCCTCGCCGATCTGCTTGTGGTCCTGGGACGGCTGGAGCAGGGCGACGTCCTTCCCGTCCGTCAGGGCGAAGACGCTGAGCTCCTCGCCGGTCATGAACGCCTCGATGACCACGCGGTCGCCGGCGGCGCCGAAATCGCGGTCGGTCATGATCCGCTCGATGGCGGCCAGCGCGTCGTGCTCCGTCTCGCAGACGATGGCGCCCTTCCCGGCGGCCAGGCCCGAGGCCTTCACGACGATGGGCGCGCCGTGCTCGCGGACGTACGCGGCCGCCTCGCCGGCGTCGGAGAACGTCCGGAACGCGGCGGTCGGGACGCCGGCCTGCTGCATCACGTCCTTGGAGAACGCCTTCGACGCCTCGATGGCCGCCGCACCGGCGGTGGGCCCGAACGCGGGGACGCCGCGCTCGTGCAGGGCATCGACCATACCGGCGGCCAGCGGCGCCTCGGGGCCCACGACCACGAGGTGGATGTCCTCGGCGTCGGCCCACTGCGCCACGCCGGTCACATCGGTCGGGTCGATGGAGACGGACTTGGCGATGGCGTGGGTCCCGCCATTGCCGCGGGTGATGTGGAACTCGGCGGACGGCGCGTCACGGTGGAGCTTCCAGAGGAGGGCGTGCTCGCGCCCGCCGCTGCCGACGATGAGGATGCGCATGAGGCTCGCGTTCGAGGTGCGTAGGCAGTCGATCCCGACCGGGACTCAATATAGACGCCGAGCCCCGTCGCGCATGGGCCGCCCGGCGTCGCAGTGCGCCGTCCGGGGTCGCCCGGCCCCCCCGGGTCCCGGCGGGTGGCTCGTCGGCGTGCGGAGTCGCGTGCGGTCAGCCGGCCCTGAACGCGTCGTTCATCATCTGGCGGAGCCGGTCGGCGGCGTCCCGTGCGCCCGCGGCCACCTGGTCGAAGAGCTCCTTGGCCTCCTCCTGGTACGACCGGCTGGCGGCCTTGAGGTCGTCGAGGTAGGGCTGGTCGGGCTCGCTGCGGCGCTGGTACTCGCCCCGGAGGATCCGCTCGTAGTCGCCGGCCTCGATCCAGTCCCGGAGCTCGGCGGCCCGGAGGGTATGGAACGGGTGGGTGGTCCCCATGAGGTTGAGGACCTTGAAGACGGTCTCCGACAGGTCGCCCTGGGAGCGGTACTCGTCGGCCTGCTCGAGGAACGCGTTCAGGTCGGTCTCCTCGGCGGAGCCGCCGCCGGCCAGCTTGAGGGACGTGCCGAGGGCGGCCTCGGGGTCCTGCACGGTGAGCAGCCCCGCCCGGTCGGCGCTGAGCTCCGACTTGCGGCTCCACTCGAGGAGGCCGAGGAGGACGGCGCGGGCGGCGATCCCGACGATCGGGTAGCCGAGGTTCGCGAGCTGGAGCAGGATCACGAGCATGGTCCGGTACAGGACGTGGCCGCTCATGATGTGGCCCAGCTCGTGGCCCATCAGGAAGATCTGCTGCTCCTCGTCCAGGAGGGCGAGTGACCCGCTGTTCAGCACGATGAACGGATGGTCCATCCCGTACGCGCCGGCGTTCACGATCGGCGTCTGCGAGACGAAGAGCGGGTAGTGCTCCTCTGCGTCGAGCGTCTGGAGCACGTGCTCGTAGCGGGCGTGCAGGTCCGGGAACTGGCGGGGCCCGACCCGGACGGCGTTGGCCTGGAAGGCGAGGCGCACGGGCTTCTCGCCGAAGAAGCCGAAGAGGCGGCGCAGCACCTCGTCGAAGGCGGGGATCCGCCGGAGCGCCGCCAGCGCGGCGCGGTCCGCCGGGTGCTCCCATGTGGCCGCGCCGATGTCCGTGAGGATGACGCGCCTGTGTTCCACGATCTCGCCGTCGGCCATGGTCCCTGCCTCTTTCTTCGTTCCGGTGTGCTGTGGCTGCCCTGCTCCCGCGACTCTACGGGCGTACCGGGTCGCCGGTTTCGAGGCCCGCTCGCCCTCAGGGCGCTCCATCCAGAGCGCGGGCCACGTCGTCGATCAGGTCGTCGGGGTCCTCGATCCCGACGCTCAGCCGGACCAGCCCGTCGGTGATCCCCATGGCGTTCCGCCGGTCCGGCGCCACGGCCGCGTGGGTCTGCATGGCCGGGTGCCCGATCAGGCTCTCCACGCCGCCGAGGCTCTCGGCCAGCGAGAAGATCCGGGTGCCCTCGACAATGGCCCGGGCCCGCTCCAGCGAGCCCACGTCCATGCTGATCATGCCCGTGAACCCCTTCATCTGCTTCCGCGCCAGCTCGTGCTGCGGGTGGGACGGCAGCCCGGGGTAGTTGACCGTCTCCACCTTCGTGTGGTCCGCCAGGAACTCGGCCATCATCAGCCCGTTCCGGTTGTGGGCCTCCATCCGGACGGCCAGCGTCTTGGTGCCCCGGAGCGTGAGCCAGCAGTCCATGGGGCCCGGCACCGCGCCGGCCGCCTTCTGCATGTAATACAGGTGCTCGGCCCACTCGTCGTCGCTGGTCAGGACCATACCGCCGACCACGTCGCTGTGGCCGTTCAGGTACTTGGTCGTGGAGTGGACCACGACGTCGATCCCGAGCTCCAGCGGCCGCTGGTTGTACGGCGAGGCGAACGTGTTGTCGACGACGGTGGTGATCCCGCGCTCGCGGCCGAGCTCCGCCGCCGCGGCCAGGTCGCACAGCCGCATCATCGGGTTCGTCGGCGTCTCCAGGTGGATCAGTTTCGTCTCCGGCCGGATCGCGTCCCGGATGGCGTCGGTGCTCCGGCTGTCGACGTAGGTGAACTCGATCCCGAGCCGGGCCAGCACGGTGTCGAACATCCGGGTCGTGCCGCCGTAGGTGTTCTCCTCGCTGACCACGTGGTCGCCGGCGGAGAGCTTCTTCACGATGGCCTCGATGGCCGCGATCCCGCTCCCGAACGCGGCGCCGTACCGGGCGCCCTCGAGGGACGCGATATTGGCCTGGAGCGCGTCCCGGGTCGGGTTCGTGACCCGGGCGTACTCGTAGCCTTCCTTCGGCTCGCCGAGCGCCGGCTGGACGTACGTCGAGGTCTGGTAGACCGGCGGCATGATGGCGCCCGTCGTCGGGTCCGGCCGCTGGCCGGCGTGGATGGCGCGGGTGGCGAAGCGCTGGGGTTCGGATGGTTCGGACATGGGTCCCGTCTGGATTCGTCTGTGTCGGGCTCGCGAGCGGGGAGGCCAAGATAGGACGCCGGGCCGGGTCGGGAAAGGAAGCCCGGGGCGGTTCGACGGGTCGTCTCGGTGGAGGTTCCGTCCCCCAGCCGGAGCACGTCCCGCCGGCCGGGTCGCGAGGTCGGCCGGGGGGCGCTCCCATCGCGGCCGGCGGTCCTGGCGCGCAACGTGCAACCGGGGTCGGTGGGTCCGGGGCCGTCGGGATGCTTTCGGGACCGGGGCCCATCCCCAGAGCTGATCACCGCGCCCGAGACCGATGCCGAGCCTGTCGACGCGTACCGTCACCGCCGAGGACCACTCACCGGACCGCTGGATCGCGATGCTGCACGGCATTTACGGCGCGGGCCGGAACTGGCGCTCGGTGGCCCGATCGCTGGTGGACGAGCGCCCCGGGTGGGGCGCGCTGCTGGTCGATCTCCGGCAGCACGGGGACTCCACGGGGTTCGAACCGCCGCACACGCTGGAGCGGACGGTCGCCGACCTGGACGCCCTCGACCGCCCCGTGCGTGCGGTCCTGGGGCATTCGTTCGGAGGCAAGGTCGCGCTGATCCGGGGACGGGACGACCCGGAGATCGAGCAGGTCTGGGTGGTGGACTCCACACCCGATGCGGGCGAGCCGGAGGGGGGCGCGTGGCAGGTGCTGCAGCTCCTGCGGGAGCTGCCCGACCGGTTCGACGAGCGGGAGGACGCGGTGAGCGCGCTGGTCGAGGAGGGCGTAGCTCGCCCGATCGCGCTCTGGATGACGGCCAACCTGGGGCGGTCGGACGACGGCTACCGGTGGCGGATCGACTTCGACGACATGGAGTCGCTGCTCCGGAGCTTCTTCGACACGGACCTGTGGGACGTGGTGGAGTCGCCGCGGGAGGGGCTGGAGCTCCATTTCATCCGGGCCACCGAGTCGCCGGTGCTGTCGGCGGAGGCCGTCGGCCGGATCCGCGCGGCGGGCGAGGCGACCGGCCGGGTCTTCCTCCACGAGGTGTCGGGCGGCCACTGGTTGAACGCGGACGATCCGGACGCGGTGGTGGAGCTCCTGAGCGCGCGGCTGTGACCACGATGGGCTCGCAGACTCCGTCCGTGCGCCCCGCCAGCACGCCCGTGACCCGGACCCGTTACGTGCACGCGATTGACGCCGATCGGGGGGACTCTCTACCTTTTTCCAGTCTGTTCACGGGCCGACGCCTCGAGGCGGCGGCTCTTTTCACGTGGAAGGTGTGATGACGTACGAGCCGCCCGCAGGGCTGATGGTCAGCGTGTCGGGTCTCCGGGGTAAGGTCGGCGAGGCGCTGGATCCCCTGGTGGTGACCCGGTACGCCGCCGCGTTCGGGACGTATCTCCA
>JBPRGE010000009.1:0-6789 GCA_051418035.1 Candidatus Longimicrobiales bacterium M2_2A_002 | reverse complement strand
GCACGGGAGTACTTCCGTCGCGTGGTCGACGGGTACCCGAACTCCGACGCCCGCCGGCTCGCCGAGGCGGCGCTCGAGCGGATGGGGTGAGGAGTGCCCGAGTGCATGGGTGCACGATCCACGATCCACGATCCACGATCCCTCACGGCCTCCGGAGCGGCTGCCCGGGCCGGGTCATTCCGGGCGGGACCCCCGGCTGCCGACCGATCCCCACCAGGTCGTTCCTTTTCACCGGGCCCAGTGTGACCCAGATGTTGTAGATGAAGAGGAAGGCGCCGATGGCGGTCAGCCCGCCGCCCACGGCCAGGAGCGGGGTGCCCCAGCCGAGCCAGCCCCGGAGGATCCAGCCGCCCACCATCCCGGCGAGCCCCACGTTCGCGACCCAGAGGTGGATGAACGCCAGCCGCCGGCTCCGGAGCGGCGAGCCCGCGAACCGGGGGATCACGTGGTACGCAACGCCGAAGATCATCATGCTGACGAACCCGAGCAGGTGCGCATGCGTGTGCGCGGGCCGGTACACCAGGTGCCCCGCCGGCCACCACGCCATCCCCAGCCCGATCAGGATCCCCACCCCGAACCAGACCAGGCTGGCCCGTATGAAATTCCGCACGAACGGCTCCATCGCCATATCTCTCTACCCTCTGATCTCCGAGATTTCGGATCGTGGA
The DNA here is from genome assembly GCA_051418035.1 of Candidatus Longimicrobiales bacterium M2_2A_002. Classification (GTDB taxonomy): domain Bacteria; phylum Gemmatimonadota; class Gemmatimonadetes; order Longimicrobiales; family RSA9; genus JAWVYT01. The sequence goes on along the minus strand of JBPRGE010000009.1, from coordinate 6,121 downwards.
TCGTGGATCGTGACTCCTGACTCCTGACTCCTGACTCCTGACTCCTGACTCCTGACTCCGCAGTTCAGAACCTCTCCCCCTTCGCTTCCCGCTTGTGGCTCCCCACCGGCCGGATCCGCGTCCACATCATCCAGAAGTAGAAGAGCAGCCCGACCACCTGGCCGAGGCCACCGAGGACGACGACCCAGCCGAGCCACGCGGCGTCCGACCAGGCGCCGGCCGCCTCCGTGAGGAACCTGCTGGCGGTGGAGACAAGGAGAATCCAGTAGGCGATCTCCGCCTTCGTGGGCGAGTACCGGGTGTCGTCCTTGGCCGCGCGGGGGAAAAGCCAGAGCGCGACGCCGAGGATCAGGAACATGACAAACCCGATCAGGACTGCGTGGGCGTGGGCGCTGACCAGGTTCGGGTGCGGCCACGTGTCCAGCAGCTCCCGCTGAACTACCAGCCAGAAGCCCACCACGAGCCCCAGCGCCAGGAACCCGATCCCGGTCTTGATGTAGCGGCGTACCAGCGTGTACACGGCCCTAGCCTCCCGTCGCGTTGCCCCGGACCAGCGTGCGCCGATCCGCGTCCCAGGTCACCAGCACCACGTCCCGGGCGGCCACCTCCAGCCGCCGGTCGAATACGAGCCGGTCCGGGAGCGACGTGGACTCCGACGACGATGCGTCGCCCTCGTCCGCCCGCTCGAAGACGACCCGGACGTCGCGGGCGCCGGGCCTCAGCGGCAGCGTCTCGAAGACCTGCATCGGGCGGTCGGCCCGGGCGCCCTCAGCCCGGACGGTGTCCCGATGGCGGATTTCGCCGTCGACCCGGACCTCGAGCCGGTAGCTCACCGGCCGACCCTCGCAGATCTCCTCCTGCCGCATGTGGACGGGCAGCTCGGCCAGCTCCTCGGGCGTGGGCGTCCGGCACTCGACGACCCGGGGCACGGCCATCCGCCACGCCAGCCGCAGCTCGCCGCCCGGCCCGCCGGCCCGGTAGCCGAACCGGGTGAGGGCACCGGTGGCCAGCACGGCCGCGAGCACCAGCGCGATCCCGATCCCGATCCGAACGGCCCGGCTCACGGCGACGCCTCCTCCACCACGCTCACGGCCACGCCCTCCTCCGTCTCGCACGCGGCCACCAGGTCGATGGCCCCCTCCGCGTCCGTCCGGTCGAGCCGGGCGACGTCGTCGCGGAACCGCGCCAGCTGTGCCGCAAGCTCACGGTCCTCGCCCGCCGCCCGGTTCACCAGCCGGATCCGGCGACGGTCCACACGGTCCTGGAGCTCCGCCTCGCGGTCCTGGTAGAGCCGCTGCTCCAGCCACTTCGGACCCTCACGGCTCCAGCAGTCCCGCTCCGGGCACGCCACGATCAGCACGCCCGCCACGCCCGACCGGACCAGGTACTCCACCACCGACGTGTGCAGGTTGCCCGCGCACGTGACCGGGTAGACGACGACGCCATCCACCGCCTCCGCGGGGCCCACGGCGCTCCGGTCGCAGCCGACCACCACCACGCCGTCCGGCTCGTGCTCCCCCACGAACGCCTTCACCTCCGCCAGCTGGTCCCGGCCCGTCCGGCCGGCGGGGCCCACGCCCATCGGCGCGCACGAGCCCGCGCAGATCCCGCAGCTGACGCACAACGCCGGGTCCACCCGGGCCACCAGCGACGAGCGGGCGTCGGCGCCGTCGTCGTCGCGGGGCACCATGGCGATGGCCTCGTACGGGCAGTCCTCGTAGCACTGGCTGCACCCCGTGCACAGACGCTCGTCGACCACCGATGGCGGCGGCGCCGCGGACTCGGGCGGCCGGACCAGCCACGGGACCGCCACCACCGCGCCCGCCAGCGCCAGCCCGCCGGCCCACACCGCCCACACCGGCAGCTGCCGGGTGACCGGGAGCCAGAACGAGTAGAAGAGATCGAGCTCCACGTCGCCGGGCAGCCGCAGCGGGTCCGCCTCGCCCGCCATCCCGATGGGCCAGAGCACCGAGACGGCCACCAGCACGGCCAGCAGCCCCCACCGCAGCCCGGGCGGCGGCAGCAGCGTCGGCCGGGCGACCCGGCTCACGTGCAGCCACAGGATCAGCCCCACTCCGATGGGTAGCGCGATGTGGAGGAACAGGTTCAGGAAGAAGAACGCCGCCGGGAGCGGCTCTACGCCCACGAACAGACGGGCGATGGGCTCGCTGAAGAGCGGCAGCACGTCCAGGAACCGGGCGCCCTCCGCCGCCAGCATCCACCCCTGCCAGTCCCACACCATCACGTACCCCGTCCACCCGCTCACCAGCATCACGAACAGGAGGACGAGCCCCGAGACCCACGCCAGCGCCCGCGGCCCCCAGCTCCGGCCCTGCGCGAGCATCCGGAACGCGTGGACCCCGATCGCCACGACCGCCACATCCGACGCGTACCGGTGCAGCGTCCGGATCCACCGACCCAGCCACGCCTGCCCCGTGATCCCCGCCACACTCTCGTACGGCGCGCCGATCCGGTAGAAGAGCAGCAGGTACAGCCCCGTGATCAGCAGCACCACCAGCAGCCCCACCACGATGGATCCGCTGGCGTACAGCGGGTTCCACCGCGAGCCGTAGACCCGATTCATCCACCGGTCGGCCACCGCCAGCCCACGGCGGGCCGCCGCTTCGGCGGCTCTCAGCACGGGCGCTCGCTCCTGCGCCGGTCCTCGTTCATCGCGTCATCCTCTCTTCGTCGCTCGGGCCGGGCTCGCTCACTGCGTCCGTCGCGGCTCCGGAGGCTTCAGCGCCTTCCGCGTGCTCAGCGGTCAGCTCCCGGCCCCAGCCCGAGCTGCAGCCCCGCCCCAACCACCAATTCCTTGCTTTGAAGAGTTTATCATAATAATATGATCAAAGCAACCGTCACACGGAGTCCATGCGATGCTGTCCAGCACCGGGACCTACGCCCTCAGGGCCGTGATCTACCTCGCCCAGCGCGAGGGCGAGGGTCCGGTGCGGGTGGACGATGTATCGGCGGCGCTGGGCGTGCCCCGGAACTACCTGTCGAAGGTGCTGCATGCGCTTGCGAAGGACGGGGCGCTGCGCTCGGTCCGGGGCCCGCACGGCGGGTTCGAGCTGGCGGTGCCGGCGTCGCGGCTGACGCTGGCGCGGGTGCTGTCGCCGTTCGAGGAGGTGGATGGTCCCCGGAACTGCCTGCTGGGCGACGGCCAGTGCGACGAGGCCGACCCGTGCGCGCTGCACGGTCGGTGGAGCGGGCTGGCCACGGAGGTGGCGGCCTTCTTCGAGGAGACGGTGCTGGAGGACGTGGTGGCGGATACGCAGCGGATGGACGCGATCCTGGGTCAATGACCGCGAGCGAGGAGGCGGGAATGGATGAGCACGAGCGGCGGGAGGAGATCCCGCTGGGCCAGCGGCTCTACGACAACTGGTGGCTGCTGCTGGTCGCCGGGCTGCTGGTGGTGGGAGTCACGTACGTGGGCTGGGGTCTCTGGGAGATCCTGACGCTTCCCCAGGCGACGCTGCCGTAGAGGAGACGAGACCATGAAATGGAGAACGGGGACCGAGTCGCCGACGGGAGTCTGGTGGAAGCCGGTCCACGGCGCGGAGAAGGTCTGGTTCGGGGTGGCGTTCGCGTGGTGCATGGTGCTGTTCGCCATGATGCCGCTCTGGCACTGGAAGGGCGGGCAGAACCCGTCCGGGATCCGGTCGCGTGTGGAGCCCGCGGCGTACCAGGCGCGAGTGGACGAGTTCATCGAGGAGTACCAGGTGGGCGAGGAGAACGGCTACGCGGTGGTGGAGCCGCCGCCCGGCAGCGACATCTACCTGGAAGCCCGGATGTGGAGCTGGCGGCCGATCCTGAAGCTGCAGAAGGACGCCGAGTACACGCTCCACCTGTCGAGCCTGGACGTGAACCACGGCTTCGCGCTGTACCCGATCAACGTGAACTTCCAGGTCATCCCCGGCTACGACTATGGGCTGAAGGTCGTGCCCAGCGAGGCCGGCCAGTTCAATGTGGTCTGCAACGAGTTCTGCGGGATCAACCACCACAACATGGTCGGCAAGGTGATCGTCGTCGACGGCGAGGAGGTGGCCGATGGCTGAGGCGACGAAGACGCTGGCGAACGGCGCGGCAGATTTCCTCCACCGGGTCTGCCCCACCACGGGGCTGAAGGTCGACCGGAACGCGGACCGGCTGATCAGGGCGAACGCCGTCGCCGCCACGGTGGCGCTGCTGATCGGCGGCGTGGCGGCGATCCTGGTCCTCCTCACGCGCTGGCAGGCGGTGCACCTGCTGGACGCGGCCATGTTCTACCGTGTGCTGACCATCCACGGCATGAACATGCTGATCTTCTTCATCATCTTCTTCGAGATGGCCGTCCTCTACTTCGCGGGGCCGGTGCTGCTGAACAGCCGGCTCCCGGCGCCGAAGGTGGGGTGGACGGCGTTCGCACTGATGGTGGTCGGCGCGCTCCTGGTCGAGTGGACGATGTTCACCGGGAAGGCCGACGTCCTGTTCACGAGCTACGTCCCGCTGAAGGCGCACCCGGCGTTCTACGGCGGCGTGATCCTCTTCGCCGTGGGCGCGCTGATCGTGACCGGGCTCTTCTTCGCCTCGCTGGTGGTGGCGAAGCGGGAGCAGACGTACGAGGGCTCGATCCCGCTGGTCACGTTCGGCGGCATGACCGCGGCGATCATCGCGGTGATCACACTGGGCCAGGGCGCGGCAATCTACATCCCGACCTTCTTCTGGAGCCTCGGGATCGGCAGCGTGGACCCGCAGGTCTACCGGCTGGTGTGGTGGGGCCTGGGCCACAGCTCGCAGCAGATCAACGTGGCCGCCATGGTGTCCGTCTGGTACCTGCTCGGCGCGTTCACCGTGGGCGCGGTGGTGCTGAACGAGAAGATCAGCCGGACGGCGTTCGTCCTCTACGTGCTGTTCATCTCCATGGCCGCCGCCCATCACCTCCTGGTCGACCCGGGGATGGGCCCGGCGTGGAAGGTGGTCAACACCAGCTACTTCATGTACATGGCCGTGCTGGCCAGCATGCTCCACGGCTTCACCGTCCCCGCCGGGATCGAAGTCGGGCAGCGGCTCCGGGGCTACACGAAGGGGATCTTCGAGTGGCTCCGTCGCGCCCCCTGGGGCGACCCCGGGTTCAGCTCCCTCGCCTTCTCCGTCGTGGTCTTCGGCTTCGTCGGCGGGATCACCGGCGTGACGTTCGGGACCGAGCAGATCAACATCATCGCCCACAACACGCTCCGGATCCCCGGCCACTTCCACGCGACCGTGGTCAGCGGGACCGCCATGGCGTTCATGGGGCTCACCTACTACGTGATCCCGCTCATCTTCCGGAAGAAGGTCGCGTTCTGGCCGCTGGCGAAGATCCAGCCGTACCTCTTCGCCGGCGGGATGCTCGTCTTCAGCATGACCATGACGTTCGCCGGGACGTTCGCCGTTCCCCGGCGTCACTGGGACATCACTTTCCAGAACGCGCCGTTCAGCCTCGAGTTCAGCCCCGCCGTGGACCTCCTGCTTGGGATCATGGCGCTGGGCGGGCTGGTCGCGGCCCTGGGCGGCGGGATCTACATCCTGGTCACCGTCTGGTCCGTCTTCTTCGGCGAGCCGCTGGAGGGCGACGGCCGGGGCCTCGAGTCCGGCGTGCCCGCCGGGATCGCGAGCCCGCCCCGGCCCGTGACCGAGGAGGACGAGCAGGCCGTGGAGGCGCGGCACGGGAAGCTCGGGCCGACGCCCGGGACCGTCGTCCTGGTCGCCATCTTCCTGGCCGCGTTCGCGATCTACTACTTCACCAACTGGAAGCTCCTGAGCTTCCTCTGGCAGATCGGATAGCGGGATGACCCAGGCGTCCGATCAGGCGACCCGGGTGCGCCAGCCATCGCGGCGCGAGGAGGTCTTCGCGGCCACAGCCCTGGGCGTCATCATCCTCGTCACCATCGCGTGGTGGATGCTCGCGCTCTGGCCCGTGGACGAATCGGCCACCCTCGTGCTCCGGACCCGGGCCGTCTGCTTCGGCAGCACAGAGTCCGGGCTCCCGGACGCCGAGGGGTGGTCGCTCCTCATCGGCCAGCCCGTGACCATGGCCGGCGTCCTCCTCATCGGCTGGCGACGGGCCACGGGCCGCGCGCTCCGCCGCGTGGCCGGCTCC
>JBPRGE010000008.1:0-26551 GCA_051418035.1 Candidatus Longimicrobiales bacterium M2_2A_002 | reverse complement strand
GCACGGGAGTACTTCCGTCGCGTGGTCGACGGGTACCCGAACTCCGACGCCCGCCGGCTCGCCGAGGCGGCGCTCGAGCGGATGGGGTGAGGAGTGCCCGAGTGCATGGGTGCACGATCCACGATCCACGATCCACGATCCGCACAACGGTGCCTCTGAGCTGATCGATGCGCTGTCCGTACTGCCATGAGACGGAGGACCGGGTGGTGGACTCCCGGACCAGCCGGGAGGGGCGGGCGATCCGGCGTCGCCGGGAGTGCGCGTCGTGCGGCCAGCGGTTCACCACCTACGAGGTCATCGAGGAGCGCCCGGTCCAGGTGATCAAGAGCGACGAGACGGTGGAGACGTTCGACCGGGCGAAGCTGCAGCGGTCGATCCGGCTCCCGTGCGCCAAGCGACCGATCACGGAGTCGGAGATCGAGGCGATGGTCGATGCCATCGAGGACGAGATCAGCGACCGTGACCAGATCCCGGCCCGGGAGCTGGGCGAGCTGGTCATGGAGCAGCTGCGGGCGCGGGACCACGTGGCGTACGTGCGGTTCGCGTCCGTGTACCGCAACTTCCAGGATATCGACGAGTTCGCGGAGGAGCTCGAGGACCTGAGCGAGGCGAGAGCTCGCCTCGAGCAGCAGAAGAGCCAGGAGGAGCTGCCCCTCTGATCGAGCCTCTGAAGGACCGCGTCAAGGCGTTCGGGAAGCGCCCGTCCGGGGCCGACGAGATGCCGTTCCTCGACCACCTCGAGGAGCTCCGCTGGCGGATCCTCTACAGCCTCCTCGCCGTCGCGCTGGGCGCGGTGATCGGGTGGTTCCTGGTCACCCGCTTCGATGTGCTCGGGCTCCTGATCGAGCCGATGCGGCCGCTGCTCGAGGACGGGAGGCTGGCGTACCTGAGCCCGGCCGACCCGTTCATCGTCACCCTCAAGCTGACCCTCACGACCGGGATCATCCTCGCCTCGCCGGTCGTGATCTACCAGCTCTGGATCTTCCTGTCGCCGGCGCTGCTGCCCGAGGAGAAACGGGCCATCGTGCCCGCCCTCTACTTCGGGCTCCTCCTCTTCATCGCCGGGATGGCGCTCTCGTATTTCGTGGCGCTGCCGCTGATGTTCCAGTTCTTCGCGCAGTTCCAGCAGCAGTCGCTGGAACAGAACATCACCATCGGCCCCTATATGGCCGTAGTGGTGCGCACGCTCCTGGGCTTCGGCCTCGTGTTCGAGCTGCCGGTCGTGATGCTGGTGCTGGCCGTGGTCGGCGTCGTGGACACGGGGATGCTGAAGAAGGGGCGACGCTGGGCCATCGTGATCATCACCGTGGTCGCCAGCTTCATTACACCCGGTGATGTGGTTATCCTCACTGTGTTCCTCATGGTGCCGCTGCTCCTGCTCTACGAGCTGGGGATCTGGCTGGCGCGGGTGGTGGAGCGACGGCGGGAGAAGCAGGCGGCCAGGGAAGAAGAGGAGCGCTCGGACACGTGGGCGGGAAGCTAGGGAACCGACTCCAGGCGACGCGTCGCCCGAACGGCGGCCGGTCCTCCCGAAGCGCCATGCCCCACCCGCTGGCCGCCGCCGCGCTCCTGGCCGCGGCCGCGCTCCTGGCCCCCGACGCTGCCGCCGCGCAGCAGGACACCGCCCGGATCGAGGCCGCCGACACCGTCCCGGCCGACAGCGTCGCGCCGGACACGGTGCCCACCCTCCGGGAGCGGGCGATCCGACGGCTCCGGGCGATGCCCCTGTCGCCGATCCAGCCGGACACGACCGCCGCGGACAGTCTTGCGGCGGACACCCTTGCGGCGGACAGTCTCGCCGCGGACAGCCTTGCGGCGGACAGTGTCGCGGCGGACACCCTCGTGGCGGACACCCTCGTGGCGGACACCCTCGCGGCGGACACCCTCGCGGCGGACACCCTCGCGGCGGACACCCTTGCCGCGGACAGTCCGGCCGGCGAGCGCGTCGCCGGCGAGCGCGTCGCCGCGGACAGTCTCCCCGCGGACCGTCCGGCGGCGGACACGGCCGCCGCGAGGCTGCCGGGCGCGGCGCCGGGGGACACGGCCGGAGCGGAGCCGGGCGCCCCCGTCGCCGACACGGCGCGGGCGCCACGTGGACGTCTGCGACCGGAGCCGCCCGACACCGTCGGCATCGTCCCCGGTGGCGGCGTCCGGCTGGAGGCGGGCGACACGGCCCGTCGGCCGGGACCGCGGACCGACGAGCCCCGGATCACCGAGGCGCAGGTCCTGGAGCAGCTGGATTCGCTGTCGGGGTACGTGGCGACGCAGTACACGGGCGAGACCGCCATCTTCTGGGCGGACAGCAACCAGCTGAGGATCGGCGGCGACTCCCGGATCGCGCGGGAGGGGAGCGCGCTGGAGACGGACTCGCTGCTGGTCTACGACGGCGAGACCGGCGTGGTCTGCGGCTACGGCAACCCGATCCTGTCGGGGGAGAGCGAGCCGGTGCAGAGCCGGCGGGTCTGCTTCGACATCGAGCGCGATGTGGGGATGGCGGAGGGCGCGTCGACCAAGTTCACGGAGCGGGGCACGTGGTACGTCCGGGGCGCGGACAACCGGGTGTTCGTGCTGGCCGGCGACTCCACGAGCACGCTGTACGGGCAGCGGACCGAGTTCACCTCGTGCGACCTCGAGCACCCCCACTACGCGTTCCAGGCGCAGTCGCTGAAGATGGTCGAGGGCGAGATGATGGTCGCCCGGAACGTGACGCTCCAGTTCGAGGACGTGCCGGTGTTCTGGCTGCCGTGGATGGTCCAGAGCATGAAGCAGGGGCGGCGGAGCGGGCTGCTCATGCCCCAGTTCAGCGTGAACGAGATCGTCCGGGCGAACTCGGGGTACAGCCGCCGGCTCTCGAACCTCGGGTTCTACTGGGCGGTCAATGACTACGTGAGCACCCGGGGCACGTTCGAGTGGTGGTCCGGGAACTGGACGGCGGTGGAGGGCGCGCTGAGCTACTACTGGCGTCGCCAGTTCCTGCGGGGGAGCCTGAACGCCAAGCACTACTGGCGGCAGCGGGAGGTCGGCCCGTCGAGCCGGGAGTTCACGCTGAACACGGCGAACAGCTGGGAGCCGGACGAGCGGACCCGGATCCGGGTCGACGCCCGGTACGCCTCGTCCACGGACTTCGTCCAGCGGAACTCGTTCGATCCCCGGGAGCTGAACCGGAGCATCCGGTCGAGCGCCAGCGCGAACCGGTCGTTCGACTGGGGCTCGCTGACGCTGGGCGCCGACCGGCAGCAGCAGCTGAGCACCGAGCAGACCGACTGGACGCTGCCATCGCTCCAGCTGTCGCTCTCGCCGGTCACGCTCTACAGCAACGAGGAGGGCTTCAGCGTGACGTGGCGCGGGAGCGGGAACGCGACCCGGCGCACGCGGGAGGTCCAGGAGTCGCTGCAGCCGGGCGTCCGGGACTCGGAGACGCTGAACAGCTCGCTCAGCCACAGCCTGTCGGTGGGCCGGTTCAGCCTCGGCCAGAGCGTCGACTACAGCCGCGAGACGCTGGGCGCGAGGCCCTCCATCGACGCCGGGGCCAACCCGCTGGTCACCGCCGTGTCGGACCGGCTCGGGACCCCGCTCGCGACACCGCCGGGGCTCCCGCTCTTCGAGGAGACGAGCGAGCAGGTGGGCTGGTCCACGTCCCTCGGGTTCCAGCAGAACCTCTGGGTCGGGACCACGCTGCGGCCGAGCGTCTCGGTCAGCGGCACGCAGGTCCGGAACGAGGAGACCCGGAGCTGGATCGACTCGCTCGGCATCGGGAGCGCCGACGACTTCGTGGCGCAGCCCGTCCGCGTCTCGGCCGGGGCCTCGCTGACCACCGCGATCTACGGCTTCTGGCCCGGGTTCGCCCGGTTCAGCCGGATCCGGCACAAGATCGCGCCGACGCTGCAATGGACGTACTCGCCGAGACCGAACACCACGGTGCTCCAGGACAGCGTGTTCGGGACGCGGGGCCTGCGGGCGCGGAACGAGCTGCGGCTCTCGTTCAGCCAGACGTTCGAGGCGAAGGTCGAGAGCGACGACACGGCCGCCGCCGACACGGTCGCCGCGGACACGGCGGAGCTCGGGCAGCCCGGCGAGCCGCGGCGGCTGCCCCAGGTCGAGAAGATCACGCTGCTGGCGCTGAACACGAGCACGCCGCTGATCTACGACTTCGTGGCCGCCCGGGAGGAGCAGCGGGGGTTCCAGACGGACCGGATCACCAACTCGATCCGGTCGGACCTCGTCCAGGGGCTCCAGATCAGCATGACCCACGACCTCTTCGAGGAGGGCGAGGAGCCGGAGGACGGCGGGACGGCGCCCCGTACGTTCTCGCCGTTCCTGACGAACCTCCAGGCGTCGTTCTCCGTCAACAGCCGGTTCTGGCTCTTCCAGTTCCTGGGGCTGAGCTCGGGTGAGGGCGGCCCGGAGGAGCCGGCGGAGGACACGGTGGCCGTCGGGCAGGAGGAGGAGCAGTTCGGCGCCGAGGCCGGGGCCGAGGGACGGGGCGGGAACCTGGGCTCCGTCATGGCGGGCGAGGAGGACCCGGTGGGGCCGGGCACGCGGGGGCGGGGCGGGAGCGGATGGCAGGCGTCGCTGTCGTACTCGCTGGACCGGCGACGGCCGCGGATCGGGTTCGACGACCCCGGCAGCCAGCTGGTACGCGGCAACATCAGCTTCGACCCCACCGAACACTGGAGCGTGCGCTGGACCACGGCCTACTCGTTCACCGATGGCGAGTTCGCCGACCACATCCTGACGCTGACCCGGGACCTCCACCGCTGGCAGGCGAACTTCGACTTCCTGAAGGCACGGAACGGCAACTTCGCCTTCCAGTTCCGCGTGCAGCTCCGGGACAACCGGGACCTGAAGCTGGATTACGACCAGCGCCAGCGGGGCGCCGTGGAGGCCCCCGGCCTCCAGTAGACCACCATCCGCTGCGGGTCGCCGGAGCCGGCTGCCGCTTGTGAAAGGCCGCCGGTGACGTCTAGGTTGCCGGACATGGAAACGCTTGCGCTGTACGGGGATCGGCTGACGCTCGAGGCTGTCGAGCGGGTGGCGCGCGAGGACATGCAGGTGACGCTCGCCGACGAGGCCCGCCCGGGGATCGAGGCCGCCCGGAAGGTGGTCGACGACGCGGTCGCAGAGGGCCGGGTCGTCTATGGCCTGACCACCGGGTTCGGCGCCCTCGCCGAGGTCGTCATCCCCACCGACCGGATCGGCGAGCTGCAGCAGAACCTGATCCGCAGCCACGCCGCCGGCGTGGGCGAGCCGCTGCCGGACCACGAGGTCCGGGCGATCATGGTGCTCCGCGCGAACGTCCTGGCCCTCGGGCACTCGGGGGTGCGGGCGGTGGTCATCGAGCGGCTCATCGACCTGCTGAACCACCGGATCCACCCGATCGTGCCGGGCCGCGGCAGCGTGGGCGCGTCCGGCGACCTGGCCCCGCTCTCCCACATCGCGCTGGCGCTGATGGGCGAGGGCGACGTGCGGGTCGGCGACGAGCGGACGGCCGCCGCCGCCGCGATGCGGGCGGCCGGGATCGAGCCGGTCACGCTGGCGGCGAAGGAGGGGCTCGCGCTGAACAACGGGACCCAGGCCATGACCGGTGTGGGCACACTGGCGCTGCTGGCCGCCGAGCGGGCGGTGGAGACCGCCGAGGTGGCCGGGGCCATGAGCCTCGAGGCCCTGACCGGCACCCCCGTCCCGTTCGATGAGGCGATCCAGCGGGCCCGGCCCCAGCCGGGTCAGGCGGAGAGCGCCCGGCGGCTCCGGGCGCTGCTCGAGGACTCGCAGATCCGGGAGTCGCACCGGGAGGGCGACCCCAGGGTCCAGGACGCCTACTCGATCCGGTGCATGCCCCAGGTCCACGGCGCGGCGCGGCAGGCGTTCCGCTACGCCCGGGGCGTCCTCGAGGTCGAGGCGAACAGCGCCACCGACAATCCGCTGATCTTCCCCGACGACGGGCGGATCCTGAGCGGAGGCAACTTCCACGGCCAGCCGGTAGCCCAGGTCCTCGACCTCGTGGCCATGGCGTGCGCCGACCTGGCCGCCATCAGCGAGCGACGACTGGCACGCCTCGTCGACCCCGCCTACTCCCGCCTGCCGGCGTTCCTGACGCCCGACCCCGGCACGAACTCCGGGTTCATGGTGCCCCAGATCGCCGCCGCGAGCCTGGTCAACGAGATCCGGCTCCTCGCCGCCCCCGCTTCCACCGACTCCATCCCCACCGACGCCAACAAGGAGGACCACGTGTCGATGGGGATGACCGCCGCACGACAGGCCCGGGACGCCGTGCGCCTGCTCGAGACCGTCCTGGCCCTCGAGCTCCTGGCCGCCGCACAGGGCCTCGAGTTCCTCAGGCCGCTGGAGCCGGGACGGGGCGTCGCGGCCGCGTACCGGCGGATCCGGGAGCACGTCGAGCCGCTGGAGCGGGACCGGATGATGGGCGACGACATCGCGGCCGTGGAGGCGCTGGTGCGGGCGGGGGCGTTCGGGCGGCTGTGGGAGGGGTGATTTTGCGGACGACGTACCACTCGCCAGTTTCGCCCCGGGCCGCCGGCGTCATCCGGGGGTACCGGAGGCCCCCGGTGAGGTCAGAGGTGCAGCTGATCCGACCGGAACAACATCAATTTCGCTCACAACTGGCGATTCAAACGTCGTCCGCCTGTTCGTCGTCCGCCTGTTGGGAAGGCACAGACCCATGACAATTCTCTTCACCAACGCCGCACAGATCGTCACCTGCGAGGCTGCCGACGACGACGTCGTTCTGACGGACGCCGCGCTGGCGGTCGAGGACGGCCGGATCGCGGCGGTCGGGCACGCGGCCGATCTCGCCGGGCGGTACCCGGCCGCGGAGCGGGTCGACTGCGGCGGCGGGGTGCTGACGCCCGGCCTCGTGGACTCGCACACGCATGCGGTGTTCGGCCGCTGGCGGGCGGATGAGTACGCGCTCCGTGCGCAGGGGGTGCCGTACATGGAGATCGCGCGCCGGGGCGGCGGGATCAACGCTTCGGTCCGGGACCTGCGCGCGCGCTCGGAGTCGGAGCTGGTCTCGCTGACGCGGGACCGGCTCCGGGACGTTCTGGCGCTGGGTACGACCACCGTGGAAGTGAAGAGCGGCTACGGTCTGACGACGGCGGACGAGCTGAAGATGCTCCGCGTCGTCCGCCTGCTGGGCGAGGAGGGCCCCCTCGACCTGATCCCGACCTTCCTGGGCGCCCACGAGGTCCCGCCGGAGTACCGGGGCCGCCGGGACGACTATGTCGACCTGCTGGTCGACGAGATGATCCCGGCGGTCGCCGGGGAGGGGCTGGCCCGATTCTGCGACGTCTTCATGGAGCCCGGCGTCTTCGATGGCGACGAGACCCGTCGGATCCTCGAGGCCGGCCGGGCCCACGGTCTCATCCCGAAGCTCCACGCCGACGAGCTGGAGCCCTCGGGCGGGGCCGAGCTGGCGGCCGAGCTGGGCGCGGCGTCGGCCGACCACCTCGGCGCGGTGAGCGAGGCCGGGATCAAGGCACTGGCCGGCTCCGACACCGTGGCGACGCTGCTGCCGGGGACACTCTTTTTCCTCGGCAGGACATCGTTCGCGCCGGCGCGGCAGCTCCTCGACGCGGGCGCGGAGGTGGCGCTGGCGACGGACTTCAACCCCGGCTCCTCGGCGTCGCCGAGCCTCCCGCTGATCATGACCATGGCGTGCTCGCAGATGGGGATGTCCCCGCTGGAGTCACTGGTCGCGGCCACGCGGGGCGGAGCCCGGGCGCTGCGCCTGGACGACCGGGGGGTGCTGGCTCCGGGGCTCCGGGCGGACCTGATCGTGTGGGACACATCGGACTACCGGGAGATCCCGTACCGCTACGGCGTCCGCCTGGCCCGGTCCGTCTGGAAGGGGGGCCAGGAGGTGGCGTGAGCGCTTGTTCCACACCTGTGCCCGGAGTATCTTGCGAGCCACGAGGGGTCGGGGTGCCCTGGCAGGCCACCCGCTCGTACCGCCAGGGCGTTTCGACCCCTGGCAGCGCGCGCGGGCGGCACGGCCGGCCGCCCGTGCCGCCGCCCGCCCGTGTCGCGGGGGTGCCCGGCAGCGTGGGCTCGCCCGACTGCGATGGCGGCGAGACCGTCGCGCGGCCGTGGACCGGTCGCCACCCGGCCGGGTAGGAAGAAAACCTCACCGCGCAGGCGCGGAGCTTCGTTCGATTGGGAAGGCATGACGTCGATTGCCAAACTGAAGGACAAGGCTCGTAAGCACGAGCAGAAGGAGAACTGGCAGGCCGCCATCGAGGTCTACCAGAAGGTCCTCGATCAGCAGGACGAAAGCGAGAACCTCGACCTGGACCTCGGCCTCTACAACCGGATCGGCGACCTCAATCTCCGGCTGGGCCAGACCGACGAAGCCGTTTCCTACTACGAGAAGGCCGCGGACAAGTACGCCGAGTCCGGCTTCTACAACAACGCCATCGCGCTCTGCAACAAGGCCCTCCGGCACCGGCCGGATCGCGCCGCCATCTACCTCAAGCTGAGTCGTCTCTGCCACGAGCAGGGGTTCCACACCGACGCCCGTCGCTGGATCCTCGAGTACGCCGAGCGGAAAGTCGCCGCCGGCGAGGTCGAGGCCGCGCTCACCGGTCTCGAGGAGTTCGCCGGGCTGTCCGGCGACCCGGAGATCCGGGAGCTGCTCGCCCAGCACCTCGCCTCCCACGGCCGGGACGACGCGGCGGTCGACCAGCTCCGGACCGCGTACGCCATGCGTGTCCGGGCCGGCCAGACGGACCAGGCCGCGGCCGTGGCGGACCGGGCCCGGGAGATCGACCCCGGTGTGGAGCTGGACGCCGAGGAGTCGGACGCGCTGCCGGGTCTCGGGGAGGATGAGGCCACGGGGACCGGAGCGCCGCCCGAGGGCGGGGATGAGGTCGCGGGCGCCGGTGTCGCGGGCGAGCTGGAGACCACCGTCGACGAGGTCGAGCCGCCCACCGGGACCGAAGCGATCGAGGGGCTGGAGACCGTCGCGGGCGCCCCGGTCGAAGAGGACGACGAGCCCGAAGTCGACGAGATCGAGGGGCTCGAGTCCACCGCGACCGAGGTGCCGGTCGCCGGGGACGAGGCGGAGGAGGTCTCGGGGCTCGAGGTCTCGTACGGCGAGCCGGAGCCGGCGGCGGCCGGAGAGGCGGAGGCCGGTGCGGTCGGCGGGCTCGAGACCTTCGGTGGGGATGAGCCGGCCGGCCCCGACACCGGGGATGAGGCCGGAGCGGCGGGAGCCGCCGGGGCGGAGCCGATCGGCGGCGAGGGCGAGGAAGGCAGCCAGGACTTCGACAGCGAGGAGGACGCGGAGCCGCTGCCGCTCCTGGCCACGGGCCACGACGAGGAAGAGGAGGCCGGGCCGGCCGAGGAGGTCGAGTCCGCCGAGGAGCTCGAGGCCGCCGAGGAGGTCGGAGCCGAGGACGAGATCGGGGCTCCCGAGGCCGAGGGCCTTGACGAAGAGAGCGTCCCCGAGACGGGTGCGGAAGAGTCCGTGGCTGCCGAGGAGCCGGGGTCGGGCGGGCTGGAGCTGAGCTTCGAGCGGGGCGAGCCGCTCGAAGCGGAGCAGGCCGACGTGCCGGAGCACCTGGACGTCGAGGGGGCCTTCGATCTGGACGAGATCGATCTCGGCTTCTCGACGGGCGGGGAGGGCTCGGTCGAGGGGCCGATCCAGGACCTGGACATCGAGGCGACGCTGGAGCGGGCGCGGACGCTCGTGAGCCGTGCACTGACGGAGCAGGCGCTGCGGGAGCTGAAGCTGCTGTCGGCGACGGACGCGGGGCCCGAGGTCTTCGAGGACGCCATGGCCGTGGTGACCGAGATCCTGCGGCACAACCCGAACGACATGGAAGCGCTGCAGCGGCGGGTGCAGTACGCCGAGCGGGTCGGTGACCGGCAGCTCCAGGTCGATGTGCACCTCGATCTCGCGGAAGCGCTGGAGCGGGTGGGGTCGGGGACGAAGGCGCGGGTCATCTACCAGCGGGTGCTGCAGCTGGACCCGTCGAACGAGGTCGCGCGCGAGGCCGTGGGCGCGGTGGAGGAGGACGACGACGCGGACGGGGTCGACCTGAACGCGCTGGTGCGCGGGATGGCGCCGGAGGGGTTGGAGGAGGCGGTCACCGAGGGTGGCGAGACGGACCCGGACCTGGCGGCGATGCTGGACCAGTTCAGGGCGAAGGTGGCCGAGAACGTCGCGCCGGAGGACGCGGACGACCATTACGACCTGGGTCTGGCGTTCAAGGAGATGGGGCTGATCGACGAAGCGATCGCCGAGTTCCAGACGGCGCTCACGGCCGGCGAGGAGCGGCTGAAGGTGTACGAGGAGCTGGGCCAGTGCTTCGTCCAGAAGGGCCAGTACCTGGTGGCCGTCAAGGTGTTCGAGCGGGCGCTGAAGGTGCCGCACCGCGAGGACGACGAGCTGCTGGGCGTGTACTACCACCTCGGCCAGTGCTACGAGGAGCTGGGTCGCCGGGAGGACGCCCGGGCGGCGTACGAGAAGGTCCTTTCCATCGACGAGACGTTCGCCGACGTGCCGGACCGGGTGGCCCGGCTGTGACGGAGCCGGCTCCCACGCTGGAGCGGACGCGTCCTCGGCTGGCCGAGATCCAGGCCCCCGTGCGCGCGGAGCTCGACACGGTGGTCGACGAGATCCGCCGGATCATCCTGTCGGACTTCCCGCCGGTCCAGGAGGTGAACGACTACCTGGCGCTGGCCCGGGGCAAGCTGTTCCGGCCGACGCTGGTGCTCCTGTCGAACCGGGTCGGCGAGGGCGGGCACGACCGGGTGCCGACACTCGGCGCGGTGGTCGAGCTCGTGCACCTGGCGACGCTGGTCCACGACGACGCCGTCGACCATTCCGTCCTCCGGCGCGGCATGCCCACGGTCAGCGCGCTCTGGAACCATCAGTCGGCCATCATCATGGGCGACTACCTGTACAGCCGCGCGGTGAGTGAGCTCGCCGAGTTCGGCCGGACGGACATGATCCAGGTGCTGGCCGGGGCCGCGAACGAGATGAGCGTCGGGGAGATGCGCCAGCTGGTCTCGGCCGACGCGCTCCGGTTCACGGAGGACGACTATTACCGGCTGATCCGGGCGAAGACGGCGTCGCTGATGTCGGCCGCGTGCGAGCTCGGCGCGATGATCGGCGATGAGCGGCACCGGGAGCCGCTCACGCAGTTCGGCCACTATATCGGCATGGCGTTCCAGATCGCCGACGACCTGCTGGACTACACGGCCACCGAGGAGGCGACGGGCAAGCCGACGGGGCACGACCTCCGGGAGCACAAGATGACGCTCCCGCTGATCGCGGCCATGGAGGCCATGGACGACGGCGCGCGTCGGGAGGTGGAGCAGTTCTTCGCGGACCCGGAGCCCACCGACGACGGGATCGAGCGGGTCATCACGCTGGTCGTGGAGCACGACGGACTCGAGTACGCCCGGGAGCGGGCCGACGCCTTCGCGGACGACGCGGCGGCGGCCCTCGGCGCGCTGCCGACCGGTCCGGCCCGGGAGGCGCTCGAGCGGGCCGTAACGTACGTTGTGGAGCGAGAGCGGTAATGAACCTGGGGGAAGGGTGGATCGACGAGTGAACCTGGGACCACGGCACCGGGGCGTACCCCGAATCGTATGGGCCGTCTTCATCGGCCTGTTTCTCGGGGCGCTGTTCAGTCGCCTCATGATCCGCTACCTTCCGGAAGGCGCGACCCGGGAGTTCCTGACCACTTCGGTATCGGCATCAGTGGGCCCTCTGGGGATCGATCTGGTGGCGTTCTCGTTCGTCGTGGGCCCGCTGGTCCTGAACCTGAACGTGCTGAGCATCGTCGGAATCGTGGTTGTTGCCCTGATCATGCGTTCATGGTGGTTCTAGTGACGGTTGAAGGAGTGACTCATGCCGGGGTTTGGTAGCGTGGGTGTCTGGGAAGTGATTCTGATCCTCGCGGTCCTGCTCCTCGTGTTCGGGGCCAAGCGGCTGCCGGAGATCGGGGCGGCGCTGGGCAAGGGGATCCGGGAGTTCAAGGGCTCGGTCCGCGAGATCGAGAGCGAGATCAACCGACCGAGCGATCGCCGGAGCGAGCTGCCGCGGGAGGAAGCGCCGCGGGCCGAGGGGCCGCGCACGGAAGCGCCCCGAACGGAGGCGCCCCGGGCCGACCAGCAGCCGGTGAACCGGGAGGTCGAGAGCACCCGGCCCAGGCAGCCGCAGGGCGAGGGACAGAGCCAGGAGTAGCGCCGCCGGCGGGCCGAGCGGCCCGGACGGTCAATGGACGACACGAGAGAGCCCCGGAGGCGTCACCGCCCCCGGGGCTCTCTCGTGTCCGTACCTCCGGGTCGCGCCCGGCCCGTCAGGTGGCCGCGCCGGCCGGCTGGAGGACCTGGTCGCGGTTGTCGACGATCTCGGCCTTCTCGCGGAGCGCCTCCAGGAACTGGTTGAGCTGCTGGTTCTGCAGCGCGTTGCTGAGCTGCGCCCGCTGCTGCGGCAGCTGCTCGCGCCACGCCTCCGGGTCCGCCCCGGTCCGGTCGGTCACGCGCAGGACGTAGAAGGCGTCGGGCGTCTCGACCAGTCCGCTCACATCGCCCACGGCGAGCCCGAAGGCAGCGCCGATGGCGGCATTGGCGGAGCCGACGCCGGGGACGAAGTCGAGGCGCGTGAAGGGTCCGGCGCTGCGGATCGGGTAGCCGGCCTGCCCGGCGGCCTCCTCGAGGGTGGCGCCATCGCCGATCACGTCCATCAGCTGCCGCCCCAGCTCGCGCGTCCGGTCGCGCTTCTTCTCGGTCATCAGCGCGGCCCGGATGTGCGGTGTCGCCTCCTCGAGCGTGAGCGGCCGCGCGTCCTCGCGCTCCACCAGCTCCATGACGTAGAAGTAGCGCTCGTTCTCGAACACGGGGCTGACCGCGTCGGGCAGCGGCTGCTGCTCGAAGACCCAGTCGACGCCCTCGGAGATGTCGCCCACACCCGGGAGGCTGGGGATCAGCGGCGTCAGCTCCGTGGTCCGGACCCGCAGCCCCAGATCCTCGGCGGCGGCGGTCAGCGAGATCCGCTCCACCTGCTCCTCGAGGGAGTCGACCACGGCCAGCATCGAGTCCTCGCTCTCCAGCGTGCGCCGGATCTCGATGAGGATGTGCGATGCGTCGGCCTGGTCCCCGGTCCGGCTGTCGACCCGGATCAGGTGGTACCCGAACTGGCTCAGGACGGGCTCCGTGACCTGGCCGATCGGGGCGCTCCAGACGGCCTCCTCGAACGCCGGCACGGTCTCGCCGCGCTGCAGCGTGCCGAGATCGCCGCCCTGCTCGGCGGTGGCCACGTCATCGCTCTCGCGCAGCGCCACATCGGCGAATTCCTCGCCCCCCTCCACGATCTCGGCCCGCACCTCGCGCGCCCGCTCCAGCGACGCGGCCGTGTCGGCCGGCGTCGGGGCCATGTCCACCGCCACGAGCCGTACCTCGGCCCGGGCCGGCCGCTCGAAGTCCCCGCGGTTCTCGTTGTAGTAGGCCGCGATCTCCGGGTCCGTCACCGTGACGCCGGCGTCCGGGACCAGCCGCTGCGGGTCCAGGAGCGCGTAGACCATGGACGCCGTCTCGTTCCGCTCGCGGTACCGGCGCCACAGCTCGCCATCGGTGACCACCACGGACGCGGCGACCTGCTGGAACAGCTTGTTCCGCGGGAGCATCCGGCGGTAGTAGTTCTCCAGGTCCTGGAGGAGCTGCGGGTCGGCCGAGGCCGACGACAGGAACTGGTGGTACTTGTCCAGGTCGAACCGCCCGTCGGTCCGGAAGAGCTCGTACTGGCGGAACTCGGGCGGCGGCGCGTACCGGGCGGCCTGCCGGATCTCCGTCTCCGTGACCCCGATCCCGCGGCTTTCCAGCTCCTGCTCGATCAGCCGGTCCATGACCAGCTGGTCCCAGGCCTGCTCCTCGATGGCGTCGTTGTCCGTGGAGGACATGGCCCCGGCCTGCTGCTGCCGCTGCTCGTAGAGGTTCCGGTAGACCTGGTTCCACTGCTGGTAGGTGATGGGGTCACCGTTCACGCTGCCGAGCTCGCCACCCGTCATGGAGGCCGCGCTCTGCCCGCTCATGTCCATCCCCCACTCGAACACCATGAGCGCCACGAAGGCCAGTGCTGTGATCAGCATGATCCACTTCGTGTTCTCACGCATCTGCTGCATCATACGACGACGACTCCTCGGCTGGACCGGAACGACTCCTGCACAAACATCAAAAGATACACGGGCCTTCGTCCCCCTTCAACCGCCCACGGCCCCAGGTGGTCGGATACGGGGAAGGGGAGCGGCGCCGGGACGGCGCCGGGACACCGTCCGCGCGCCCGCCCGGCCACCCGTCCGGCCACGTTGACAGCCTCGCGCGGGGGGATCTATCTTGCACCCCTCACCGACGTTCCTTCAGTCGCGTCCCCAGGAGCATTGATGTCCGACGCGCATCGCAATGAAATCGCCAAGCTGGAAGCGCTCTACGAAGAGCACCCGGAAGGCCGGATCTTCACCCATCTGGCGGAGGCGTGCCGGAAGGGGGGCGACCTGGAGCGCGCCCGCGAGGTCCTCGACGAGGGGATCGCGCGCCACCCGGACTACTCGAGCGCCCACGTCGTGCTGGGCCGCGTGCTCATGGACCAGGGCGAGTACGACGACGCCCGGGCCGAGTTCAAGCGGGTGCTGGAGCTGGACGAGCAGAACCTGGTCGCCCACCGGTCGCTGGGCGACATTGCCCGCCTCGAGGGGCGCACCGGGGACGCGCTCGACCACTACGAGACGCTGCTGGACCTCGAGCCGTCCGACCGGGAGGTCCGGGACCTGATCGGAGAGCTGACGGGCGGGGAGGACGAGTCGACCGGGGCCGACGTGGCCGGGGCCGACGCGTGGACCGAGGAGGACTGGGCGCTCGCCGGGGACGTGGAAAGCGAGGACTGGTCCACCGAGGCCCCGATCGAGGATGAGGTCGAGGAGATCGAGACGGAGGCCGGCGCAGCGGTCGACGAGGGCGAAGGCCCCGGGCCCGGCGATGACGCCGACGTGATGACGGAGACGATCGCCCAGGTGTACGCCCGGCAGGGGCTGTACGACCGGGCGGCGGAGGTCTACGAGCAGCTGGTCCGGGCCCGTCCCGAGGACGAGGCGCTGAAGGAGCGGCTGGCGGAGATGCGGGAGAAGGCCGCGGAGCCGGAGACCCCGGAGCCGGAGCCGGAGTCCGAGGAGCCGGAGGAGCCCGAGGAGCCGACCGGGGAGTCCGGGTCCCCGGAGCCGCTGACCGGGTTCGAGGCCGGCGAGTTCGAGGCCGGCGAGTTCGAGGCCAGCGAGTTCGAGGCCAGCGCGGACGTGGTGCCGCTTGCCGGTCTCGAGTCGGACGACGTGGACCCGGATACGGGGCTCGTCTCCCGGGAGGGCGAGGAGGACGAGGCGGCCCCGGAGCCGGAGCCGGACCTCACCACGGCGTTCCGGCCGCCGGAGGAGGGCGAGGAGCCGGAGTGGGACGCCACGGAGGACGAGGCGTGGGACGTCAGCGAGGCGCTCGCCGAGGAGGACTGGGACGCCGAGGAAGCCGGGGACTGGGACATCCCCGAGGACCTGGAGGAGTGGGGCGTCTCTCCGGAGGACGAAGAAGAAGAGATCTCCGAGGACGCCGACGAGTGGCACGTCTATGAAGCGGCGGACGAGGATGAGGAGGACGCCGGGTCCGGGGAGGTCTGGTCTCCGGAGGCCGAGGGCTGGGCCACGGAGGCCGAGGAGCCGGCCGGGGAGCCGGAGCTGGAGGCCGAGGCCCTGACCGCGGAGGCCGAGGAGCCGGCGATCCCGGAGGCGGGGCTGGACGAGATCCTGGCCGAGGCCGAGGCGGAGGCGGAAGAGCCGTCGGAGCCGGAGGAGGGCGAGCCGACGTCGCCGTGGACGGAGGGCTATCGGAGCTACGAGGCGGAGGCGGACACGTCGCCGTACGCCTGGGGCGAGGCGGAGGAGGACGAGACCGACGGGTCGCCGCCGATCCGGGACTACCTGACGGGGCTCCTGCAGTGGACGGACGGGCTGGCGGGCCCCGAGGCGACCGCCGCCGAAGCGCCCGACGCGTCGGAATCGGAGGAGCCGGCGGGGTCCGAGCCGGCGGGGTCCGAGCCGGCGGGGTCCGAAACGGAGGGGTCGGAGGCGCCGGTCGCGTCGGACGCGCCGACGCCGACGGAGCCGGACGACTCCGATGACGACGATCTCGACATGTTCCGGTCGTGGCTGGAGAGTCTGAAGCAGTGAGGCTGCAGGTCCTCCACGGCCCCAACCTGAATCTGCTGGGCACCCGGGAGCCGGAGGTCTACGGGACCGCCACGCTGGCGGACGTGGACGAGCGGATCCGGGCCGTGGCCGCGGAGCTGGACGCGGAGGTCGAGATCGTCCAGTCCAACCACGAGGGCGCCCTGATCGATGCGGTACAGCAGGCGGCGGGCGCGACGGACGGCTTCGTCGTGAACGCCGGCGGATACACGCACACGAGCGTGGCGCTGCGGGACGCGCTGGTCGCGTCCGGCCGCCCGTTCGTCGAGGTGCATGTGAGCAACGTGTTCGGGCGGGAGGCGTTCCGGCGGGAATCGCTGCTGGCGGACGTGGCGGCAGGAACCGTGAGCGGGTTCGGCGCGGACAGCTACACGCTGGCCGTGCGGGGCCTGGTGCGACATCTGATGGAAATGAACCGGGAGTAACATGGCCAAGGGACGGGAGTCGACGGCGGAGAGCGCGGGCGCCAGTGAAGAGGCGTCGGAGTCCGCCGAGCTGAGTGTGGAAGTGGGCGGAGGCGAGTCCTCCGGCTCGGGCACGCTCATGGAGCTGGAGTTCGTCCGCGGCCTGATCGAGGCGGTGGACGGGAGCGGGATCGATTCGCTGGAGATCACGCGGGCGGGGACCCGGATCAAGATCTCGAAGACGCCCCCGTCGGCGGGCCCGGCGCCCACGTACCTGGCGGCCGCGCCCCAGGCTGCGGCGCCCGCGCCGGCCCAGCCCCCGGCCCCGGCCCACCCGGCCGGGCCGCCGCAGCCGTCCGGCGGTGGGGCGGTCGCGGGCGGGGCGTCCGGCGGCGAGGAGTCGAGCGGGTCGTCGGAGAGCGATGGGCTGACGGAGATCACGTCGCCGATGGTGGGGACGTTCTACCGGGCCCCGGCGCCGGATGCGCCGCCGTACGTGGAGGTGGGCAGCAAGGTCAGCGAGGGCCAGACGCTGTGTATCCTCGAGGCCATGAAGCTGATGAACGAGCTGGAGGCCGAGGTCAGCGGCGAGATCCGGGAGATCCTGGTCGACAACGCGGAGCCGGTGGAGTACGGGCAGGTGCTCTTCCGCATCGAGCCGAGCGGCTGAGCCCGGATGTTCCGCAAGGTACTGATCGCGAACCGCGGCGAGATCGCGCTGCGGGTGATCCGGGCGTGTCGTGAGCTGGGGATCCGGACGGTGGCCGTGTACAGCGAGGCCGACCGGGAGTCGCTGCACGTGCGGTTCGCCGATGAGGACGTCTGCATCGGGCCGCCCCCTGCCCGGGACAGCTACCTGAACATCCCGCGGATCATCGCGGCGGCCGAGGTCACGGGCGCCGACGCCATCCATCCGGGGTACGGGTTCTTGGCGGAGAACGCCGAGTTCGCCGAGATCTGCGACAACACGGACATCGTCTTCATCGGCCCGACGGCGGAGCAGATCCGGCGGATGGGCGACAAGGCGGTGGCCCGGGAGACGATGATCGCGCAGGGCGTGCCGGTGGTGCCCGGCAGCGATGGCGCGGTGGAGGACCTCGAGAAGGCGCTGAAGACGGCGAAGAAGATCGGCTTCCCGGTGCTGATCAAGGCGGCGGCCGGCGGCGGCGGGAAGGGGATGCGGGTGGCCGGGGACGCGGACAGCTTCGCGAAGGGGCTGCAGGGCGCCCAGACGGAGGCGGAGGCCGCGTTCGGCGACAAGAAGGTCTACCTGGAGAAGTACCTGGCGAAGCCACGCCACGTGGAGATCCAGATCATCGGCGACCAGCACGGCCGGATCGCGCACCTGGGCGAGCGGGAGTGCTCGATCCAGCGGCGGCACCAGAAGCTGATCGAGGAGTCGCCATCGCCGGCGGTGAGCCCGAAGCTGCGGGAGAAGATGGGGCGGGCCGCGATCAAGGCCGCGCAGGCCATCGACTACCACTCGGCCGGCACCGTGGAGTTCCTCCTCGACGAGGACGAGAGCTTCTACTTCATGGAGATGAACACCCGGATCCAGGTGGAGCACCCGGTGACGGAGATGGTCACGGGGTTCGACCTGATCAAGGAGCAGATCCGGGTCGCCGCGGGCGAGAAGCACTCGGTGCCGGACAAGTGGAAGGTCGAGCTGAACGGTCACGCCATCGAGTGTCGGATCAACGCCGAGGACCCGGCCCGGAAGTTCGCGCCGAGCCCCGGCCAGATCACCATCTGGCACGCGCCGGGCGGCCCCGGCGTGCGGGTCGACTCGCACGCGTACCAGGGCTATCACGTCCCGCCGAACTACGACTCGCTGCTGGGGAAGCTCATCGTCCACGGCAAGGACCGGGACGAGGCGCTGATCCGGATGCGGCTGGCGCTGGAGTCGTTCATCGTGGAGGGCGTGAAGACGACGATCCCGTTCCTGCTGGAGCTGCTGCAGGACCCGGACGTCGTGGCCGGGAACATCGACACCAAGTTCCTCGAGCGCAGGATGGCGAAGCAGGCAGGCTCGTGAGACTCGACGTCTATTTCACGCCCGGCGAGCTTACGACGGCGGAGCTGCCCGAGCGGGTCGTGGTGGTGGACGTGCTCCGGGCGACGAGCACGATCGTGGAGGCGCTGGCCAACGGCGCCCGGGCCGTCTTCCCCGTGGCCACGGCCGATGACGCCGCCCGGATCGCCCAGAACATCGGGCGCGACTCCGTGCTGCTGTGCGGCGAGCGGAAGGGCCTCCCCATCGAGGGGTTCGACCTGGGGAACGCGCCCGCAGAGTTCACGGTCGAGGCCGTGGACGGCAGCGCGCTGGTCATGACCACGAGCAACGGGACGCGGGCGTTCCTGGCGGTGGCGGAGCGGTGGGCCGGACCCGGCGATGACGGGATCGGCGGGATCCTCGCCGGCACGTTCCTCAACCTCTCGGCGGTGGCCCGCGCCATCGCCGGGTCGGGTGACGCGTCGGCGGTCATCGTCTGCGCGGGCCGCGAGGGGCGGTTCGGCCTCGATGACGCCCTCTGCGCGGGGGCGCTGATCGAGGCCGTGGAGGCGCTGGGCGTGGAGCCGGCGCTCAACGACGCGGCGACCGCCGCCCGCCGGCTCGTGGACGGGTCGGAGGACCCGGCGACGCTCCTGGCCGACACGGCGGCCGCGCGGCACCTGACGGAGATCGGGCGGGCGGAGGACATCGCGTTCTGCGCACAGGTCGACCGCACCGCGCTGGTGCCCCGGTTCCAGGACCGGAAGATCACCGCGGAGTAGCATGGCTTCGAAGAAGAAGGGGAAGAAGAAGGGGAGCAGCGGGCTGCTGACCGATGAGCAGCGCCGGGACCTGCTGGGGCTGGCGCTGGTGCTCCTGGCCGCCTTCACCGCGCTCAGCCTGATCCCGCCGACCGCCGTCGGGTTCGGCCCCGGGACCGACAACCTGCTGGGCGCCGTGGGCAGCGCGTTCCGCGACATCGGGTACTTCGGGCTCGGCGTCGGGATCTACCTCGTTCCCCTGGTCCCCACGCTGGGGGCGATCGCCTCGTTCGGCTTCCACACGGAGGCGACGCTGCGGTGGGTCATCCTCACCGCGATCGTCACGCTGCTGCTGCCGGTGGCCGTGGCCATCCCCGGCGCGACGGCCGCTGCGGGGCTGTGGGGCTCCGCGGTGGCGGATCCGCTGGTCAGCGGGCTGGGCACTGTCGGCGCCGGGCTGCTGCTCGGCTTCGTCGCCATCGCCGCGAGCATCGTGACCATCGGCTGGAACCCGGCCCGATCGGCGGCCGGCGGCGCCACGAAGGGCGCGAAGGCGCTGAAGGGCGCCGTGGACGCCATCGACCCGGACGCGGTCTCGGGGCCCGTCCGTCGTCTCGTCTCCTCGCTGAAGCCGAAGAAGACGTCGAAGGCCGCGCTGGACGAGGGCGTGCACCTGGCCGCCGGGGAGGGCGGAGCGGCGACCGGCGAGAGCGGACGGGAGGCCCCGCCGCCGTCGGAGCCGGTGAGGTCGCCCGCGGGCCCGGAGTCGCAGGGCGAGCTGGAGCTGGCGGGCGAGGGTCCGGTGACGAGCGGCCCATCGGGGCCGGCGCCGCCGGTGGACGCGCTGCAGGCCAAGCCGGAGCGGGACCCGGCGCTGACGGAGAAGGAGCTGGACCGGCTGGCGGAGGTGCTGGTCGACACGCTGAAGACGTTCAAGGTCGAGGGCGAGATCGTGGGTCGGACCACGGGCCCGGTGGTGACGCAGTACGAGTTCGCGCCGGCGCCGGGGATCAAGGTCAGCCGGGTCGAGGCGCTGGACGCGGACCTGGCGCTGGCGCTGAAGGCGCCGAGCGTCCGGATCGTGGCGCCGATCCCGGGGAAGGCCGCGGTGGGCGTGGAGGTCCCGAACCCGGAGCCGGAGATGGTCTACCTCCGGGAGATCGTGGAGGCGCCGGTCTTCGCGAACCACGGCGGCCAGCTCCCGCTGGCGCTGGGGAAGGACCTGGAGGGGACGCCGTACGTCTCCGACCTGGCGAAGATGCCGCACCTGCTGATCGCCGGCGCCACGGGCTCGGGGAAGAGCGTGTGCATCAACACGGTGATCACGAGCCTGATCTACAAGCACTCGCCGGAGACGCTCCGGCTCCTGCTCATCGACCCGAAGATGGTGGAGCTGAGCATGTACCGGGACCTGCCGCACCTCCGGCACCCGGTGGTCACGAACCCGGAGGAGGCCGGGCTGGTGCTCCGCTGGATGGTGTACGAGATGGAGCGTCGCTACGAGCTCCTCAGCCAGAACAGTGTCCGGTCCATCGCCGAGTTCAACAAGCGGGTGGAGGAGGGCGGCACGCTCCGGCGGGCGGAGCCCGAGGGCGAGGAGGGCGACCCGGACCGGTGGATCTGGGACGACGGCCCGCTCCCGTACGTCGTCCTGATCGTCGATGAGCTGGCGGACCTCATGATGCAGGCGCAGGCCGACGTGGAGCGGCCACTGGCGCAGCTGGCGCAGAAGGCGCGGGCCATCGGGATCCACCTGATCGTGGCCACGCAGCGGCCGAGCGTGAACGTGATCACGGGGCTGATCAAGGCCAACTTCCCGAGCCGGATCGGGTTCCGGGTCAGCTCGAAGGTCGACTCCCGCACGATCCTGGACCAGAACGGCGCCGACGCGCTCCTCGGCAACGGCGACATGCTCTTCCTGCCGCCGGGCACGTCCGACCCCGTCCGGATCCAGGGCGCGTTCGTCTCCACCGAGGAGACGGAGCGGCTCATGAAGTGGTACCGGGACCGGGCCGAGGCCGACGACGAGGAGCGCGACATCCTGGAGGTCGTCCGGGAGAAGGACCAGGAGGCCGCCGGCGACGTCGCCGAGGAGGTCCTCGAGGACTGGGACGAGCTCTTCCGGCAGGCCGCCGAGGTGTGCATCCAGAACGAGCAGGGGTCGACATCACTGCTGCAGCGACGGCTGCGCGTCGGCTACGGCCGCGCCGCCCGGATCGTCGACCAGCTCGAGCACGCCGGCGTCCTCGGGCCGCCCGACGGGACCCGGCCCCGGGAGGTGCTGGTCGGGATGGACGGCCTCGACCTCATCATCGCCGGGCAGAGCGAGGGGCCCGAGGACCTCCGGGACGACGACGGCCCCGCGCCCGAGCCGTCGCTCGAGGAGCTGGAGGACGGGTGAGGCGGATCGTGGATGGTGGATCGTGGGTTGTGGATCGTGGATCGTGGATCGTGGGTTGTGGATCGTGGGTTGTGGGGACCGAGGAACGACACGTGGGGCGGGCGGGTAGAGGGAGGTGCGTCCCCGGTCGTCCGGCAGGGCCGACTCCGGGGCGCTTCCACATTCGCTGAACCGATCGAGACCGATGCCCGGACTGGTACTGACATACGCATGGCTGGCGCTGATCCTGGCGTCTCCGACGGCCGTCGCCACCGCCGCGACCCCGACCCCTTCTGCCGGGGATGGGGGTGCGCCGCCGGCGGTGATCGTCGTGACGGGGGCGACCGCGGCGACCGGCTCCGAATCCGGGGACGCCGTCGCGGCCCAGGACCCGGAGGCGATCCTCCACGCCACGTCGCGGGCGTACGAGGCGATGCGGTCGGTCCGTGCCGACTTCGAGCAGACGCTGCGGAACACGCTGCTGGGGCGCACCACGACGTCGTCGGGGACGCTGTATCAGCGGGAGCCGGACAGGTTCCTCATGGACTTCAGCGACCCGGAGGGCGACGTGATCGTCAGCGACGGTCGCTACTACTGGATGTACTACCCGAGCGTGGATGAGAAGCAGGTCCTGCGGACGCCCCGTCGGGGTCAGGGGCTGGACCTGCAGGCCGAGTTCATCGGCGACCCGGTGGAGCGGTTCGACTACACGTACCACGGGACGGAGGACGTGCGGGGCCGGACGGCCCACGTGATGACGCTCGACCCGAAGCAGGCGGCCGGCTACCGGCGGATGAAGGTCTGGATCGATGCCACCGACCACCTGGTCCGGCGGTTCGAGATCACCGAGGAGAACGGGAACGTCCGGCAGATCGAGCTGCTGGACATCACGGTGAACCCGACGCTGCCGGACAGCCTGTTCGAGTTCACGCCGCCGGAGGGGGCGATGGTCGTGGAGCGGGGGTGAGAGGGTGGCAGGAGTGCAAGATGCAAGAGTGCAAGAGTGCAAGAGTGCAGGGGCACGCACGAGCATACGGCGCACGGCGCACGAGCACACGAGCACACGGGGAGGCGGCGTAGGTGGGTGAGGGGATGAGCGGGGGGCGGAGGTCGCTGCCGGTGCTGCCGTCGGGGGGAGTGGACGCGGGGGCGGTGCATGTGGCGCGGGCGCTGGAGGGGGCCGGCGCTGACGGGCTGGAGCGCGGGACGCGGGTGGCGATGGTGACGCTCGGGTGTGACAAGAACACGGTGGACAGCGAGCGGCTGCTGAGCTCGCTGCTGGGGGCGGGCGTGGAGCTGGCGGCGTCGCCGGAGGAGGCCGATGTCGTCATCGTGAACACGTGCGGGTTCATCGAGATGGCGAAGCAGGAGTCGGTCGACACGCTGCTGCAGGCGGCGCGGCTGAAGGAGGAGGGCCGGGTCGAGGCGGTGGTCGGGATGGGGTGTCTGGTGCAGCGGTACCGGACCGAGCTGGAGGCGGAGATGCCCGAGGTGGACATGTTCCTCGGGCTCGCGGACGCCGACCGGCTGGTCCCGGCGCTGGTGGAGCGGGGGCTGATCGACGCCGACACGCCGACCATGGAGCGGCCGCTCCGGGTGCTCAGCAGCGCGTCGGGCGCCGGGCACAGCTCGCACCTCAAGATCAGCGAGGGGTGCGACCACGGGTGCGCGTTCTGCGCGATCCCGCTGATGCGGGGGAAGTTCCGGTCCACGCCGCTGGACGTCCTCGTCCGGGAGGCCCGGGAGCTGGAGGCCGCCGGCGTGGTGGAGCTGAACATCGTGAGCCAGGACACCACCTGGTACGGCCGGGACTGGGCCCGGGCGCTGGCGCGTGGCGAGGCGCCGCCGGTGTGGGGTCGGGAGGGGGAGAGCTGGTTCCTGGGCCGGACGTTCGACGCCATGCCGAACATCGCCGCGTCGGCGCCGCTGGAGACGCCCGGCCCGGCGCTCTCGGCGAAGGACGACCGGGGGCCGGTCCGTCCGGGCCCGATCGAGCTCGATATCGACCGGACGGGCGCGCTCCCGCTGCTGCTCCGGATGCTGCTCGCCGGGACGGACGTGCCGTGGTACCGGCTCTTCTACATGTACCCGTCGGGGATCACACGGGAGCTGGTGGAGCTGATGGCGGCCGAGGAGCGGATCCTCCCGTACCTGGACATGCCGATCCAGCACGGGTCGGACGCGGTGCTGAAGCGGATGCGGCGCCCGGAGCGCCGGGAGACGATCCTCGAGCGGGTGGGCCGGCTCCGGGACGCGATCCCCGACCTGGCACTCCGGACCACGGTGATCGTGGGGTTCCCGGGCGAGACGGACGAGGAGTTCGACGCGCTGCTCGACCTGCTGGAGGAGGTCCGGTTCGACCACGTGGGCGGCTTCGCGTACTCGGAGGAGGAGGACACGCCGGCGGCCGAGATGCCGGACCCGGTCTCCGTGGCGGTGCGCCGGGAGCGGCTGGAGCGGCTCATGGACGTGCAGCGGGGGATCGCGCTGGAGCGGAACGAGGAGCGGGTCGGCGCCCGGGTGACGGTGCTGGTGGACGAGGTCACGGACGACGGCGTGGTCGCCCGGGCGCCGTGGCAGGCGCCGGAGGTCGATGGCGTGGTCACGCTCGCCGGGGCCGGGGGGCTGGAGCCCGGCGACTTCGTGGAGGCCGAGATCACGGCCGCCGGGGAGCGGGACCTCACCGCCCGCGTCGCCACGTGAGGCCGACCCGGGCCTGGCTCGTCCCGGTCGTCGCCTGGCTCGGCGCGTGCACCCTGGCCGGGCCGCGGCCCGGCCCCGGCGTGCCCGACCGGGGGGGTCGGGCCCCGGCGTCGATCCCGGAGGGGCCCGCGGCCGACCGGATCGCGGCCGGGCTGCCGCCGGAGGTCCGGATCGGGATCGCCGTGGACGCGCCGTCCGTGGAGGTCGCGACCGACGGCCGGGTCGAGCTGGCCGAGGAGAGCGGCCGGGTCCGGGACGACGGCGCGGGCCCGTGGACGGTGACCCGGTCCGGGGGCCGGCTGGAGGCGTCGGGCCCGACCGGCCGCGTGAGCACGGACGACGCGCTCGTCGTCCGGCCGCTCGAGGGAAGGGTCCGGATCGACGGGACGGCCTACGACGGCGCCGTGCTCCTCCGGGCCTCCGCCACGGGCGTGACGGCCGTCAACCTGCTGGGCCTGGAGCGGTACCTCGAGGGCGTGGTCCCGCTGGAGATCGGTATCGGTCGGCCGATCGAGGAGCTGGAGGCGGTGAAGGCCCAGGCGATCGCGGCACGGACGTACGCGGTGCGCCACTTCGGCCGGCGGGAGGCCCTCGGCTTCGACTACTACGGGTCGGTGCTGGACCAGGCGTACGGGGGTGCCGACGCGGCCGACGAGGTGGCGAGCCGGGCAGTGCGGGAGACGCGCGGGATGATCCTGACGTACGACGGCGAGCCGATCGAGGCGTTCTACCACTCCACGTGCGGCGGGCGGACCGCCGCGCTGGAAGAGGTCTGGCGGGGCGAGCCGCGGCCGTACCTCCGCTCCGTCTCCGACCGGGCGCCCGACGGCGGCTGGTACTGCGAGGACTCGAGCCGGTTCGAGTGGACGGAGGAGTGGGACGAGGCCCGGCTGCTGGAGACGCTGACCGCCGGGCTCCGCGACCGGGGGATCGGGCCGGTGTCGGCGGTCTACGAGGTCGAGGTCCGGGGTCGGACGCGGTCCGGCCGGGCGGAGACGCTGGAGATCCGGACCGACGCCGGCGACACCCGCGTCTTCGGCGACTCGATCCGCCGGGTGCTGAGCCCCGAGCCCGGCCGGCTCCTGAACAGCACGGCCATCGAGGTCGAGACGCGGGGCGGCGACCGTGTCACGGGGCTCGTGATCCACGGCTCCGGGTGGGGCCACGGGATCGGCATGTGTCAGAACGGCGCCCTCGGTCGGGCCCGCGGCGGCCACGACTATCGCGATATCCTCACCACATACTATCCTGGAACCCGGCTGGTTCGACTCTACTGATGAATGCCATGCGACGCAGCGTTTCCGAGTCCAAGCTCCTCTTCGTGCTCCGGGCCGCGGCCCTGGCCGTGTGCGCGGCCGGGTCGGCCACGGCGGCATCGGCCCAGACGCTGGCCGACTACGACTACGATCAGCTGACCTTCCGGGGCGTCGGCCTCGGGGCCGGCTTCCTCTGGTCCGACCAGATCGAGGACACCGAGCAGTACTCGCTCCGGATCGATCTCGGGTACCTGGGCCCCGGCGTCCGGATCGTGCCGGGGATCACGTACTGGAAGTCGGAGGTCGCGTTCCGGGAGATCCAGGAGCTGGCCTCGCAGCTGAGCGCGCGGACGGGGTCGGTGATCCCGGCCGAGCAGCTGGCGCCGATCGAGTGGAGCGACATGTCGCTGGACGTGGACGCCCACTTCGTCTGGAGCACGCCGCTCGGGGTCCTGACCTACATCGGCACCGGGCTCGGGCTCCACGCACTGAACGGGCAGGGCCCGGCCGTGGACGACACCTTCGTGGAGGACCTGCTGGACGATGTGACGGTCGGGATCAACGGGATCGCCGGGCTCGAGCTCGAGACCAGCGACGCGCTGCGGGTCTTCGCGGAGGGACGCTACACGGCCATGAGCAGCCTGCGGTTCGCGTCGGTGCGGGGCGGCGTGCAGATCATGTTCTCCCGGGGCGATGTCGAGGTCGGGGCCGCGGAGCCGGCGCCGCCGGTGACGGGGAGGGCGCCGTGAGCGAGACGCTCCGGGTCGCCGTGCTGGGGACGGGGGCCATCGCCCAGATCGT
>JBPRGE010000007.1:0-12772 GCA_051418035.1 Candidatus Longimicrobiales bacterium M2_2A_002 | reverse complement strand
CTTCTGGAATCGGTTGCGCAGCAGGATCGCCACGGCGTTCATGCTCAGCAGCAGGATCAGCAGTACCACGATCCCGCTGGCGGCCAGCTCGTGGAACTCGGCCTGGGGTCGGCTGATCCAGTCGTAGATCTGGATCGGCATGACGGTGAACTAATCCAGCGGGCCCTCGGGGAGGAAGGCCACGTAGCCCACGGCGCCGATCACGATCAGCGGCGCCGTCTCCCCGATGGCCCGGGAGAGGGCCAGGATCGTGCCGGTCATGATCCCGGGGAACGCCAGCGGCAGCACCTGCCTCGAGACCACCTGCCAGCGGGTCGCGCCCAGCGCGTACGCGCCGAACCGGATGCTCGGCGGCACCGCCTTGATCGCCTCCTGGGCCGCGATGATGATCACCGGCAGGATCAGGAGCGCCAGCGTGGCCGCGCCGGCCAGCAGGCTCCGACCGAACGCGAAGAACCGGACGAACACGGCCAGCCCCAGGATCCCGTACACCACCGACGGCACCGCCGCCAGGTTCGAGATGTTCAGCTGGATGATCCGCTTCAGCCGGCTCCCGGGGGCGTACTCCTCCAGCCAGATCGCCGTCCCGACGCCCAGCGGGAACGCGATGACGGCCGTAAGGACCAGGATCCAGAACGAGCCCACGAGGGCGGGCCAGACGCCGGCCCGCTCGGCCAGCCGGGACGGGAACGACGTCACGAACTCCCAGGAGAGCCGGCCCACGCCATCGGCGATGAGGTCGAAGAGCAGGATGAAGAGGATCGACACGCCGGCGAGGGTCGCGACCATGGCGACGCCGGCGAAGATGGCGCCGTTCCGATGCCGCTGCCTGACCCGCGGCTCGTACTCGGCGCGGTCCGTGAGCGCCCGGTCGGGCGCCCGCTCCGGTTCGGTGGGGCGCTGGCCGGCCGGCGATCCCGCCCCGCCCGAGACCCGGCCCCGTGCCTCGTCGCTCATTCGTACGCCTCCCGGAACCGCCTCAGCACCTTCAGGCTCAGCGCGTTCATGGCCAGCGTGATCACGAAGAGGACGAGCCCGACAGCGAAGATCGTCTTGTACTCGATGGTCCCGTACGGCGTCTCGCCCTTGCTCACCTGCACGATGTAGGCGGTCATCGTCTCGATGCTGGTGAACGGGTTCAGCGTCAGCTTCGGCGTGGCGCCCGCGGCAATGGTCACGGCCATGGTCTCACCGATGGCCCGGGAGAGCGCCAGGATGAACGACGCCACCACCCCCGACAGCGCGGCCGGCAGCACCGTCCGGGTCGAGACCTCGTACTTCGTGGCGCCCAGCGCGTAGGCCCCCTGCCGGAGCGTGTCCGGTACGGACGACATGGCATCCTCCGAGAGCGACGAGACCATGGGGATGATCATGATCCCCACCACGATGCTCGCGCTGGCCGCGTTGAAGATGTCGGTCTCCGGGACCACCATCCGGATGAGCGGCGTCACGAACGTCAGGGCGAAGTAGCCGTACACCACCGTCGGGATCCCCGCCAGGATCTCCAGCGCCGGCTTCACGACCTTCCGGAGCCGATCCGGCGCGTACTCGCTCAGGAAGATCGCGATCAGGAGCCCCAGCGGCAGCGCCACGATGGCCGCACCGGTGGCCACCAGCACCGAGCCCGCCAGCAGCGGCAGCACGCCGAAGCTCTGCGGCTCGATCAGCGGCGCCCAGCGTGTCCCCGTCAGGAACTCCCACGGCGACACCTCGAGGAAGAAGCCGACGGCCTCCTCCACGAGGACCACCACGATCCCGACCGTGGTCAGGATGCTCACGATGCTGAACAGGAACAGGACGCCGCCGATGGCGCCTTCCGTCAGGCGACGTCGGCGACGTCCTGGCCCTGCCCAGCGCCCGTCGTCAGCTGCCGGCAAGCTCCCGCACCCGGTCGAGGTTCGCGTCGTACGTCTCCGCCGCCAGCGGGACGTAGCCGACCTGCGGCACCAGCGCCTCCGCGTTCTGCATGTAGAACTCGACGAACTGCTGGACCGCGTCCCGCTGCAGCGCTTCCGTATTCACGTAGATGAACATCGGCCGGGCCAGCGGCTGGTACTCCCCGCTCGCGATGGTCTCCCGCGACGGCGCCACGCACCCGTTCCCCGCATCGATCTCCACCGCCTTCAGCTGGTCGGCGTTCTCCGCGTAGTACGCGTATCCGAAGTAGCCGAGGGCGCCGGGGTCGCCGGCGACGCCCTGCACCAGCACGTTGTCGTCCTCACTGGCCGTGTAGTCCTGCCGGCTCCGGTCCTCCTCGCCGACAATCGCCTCGGTGAAGTAGTCGAACGTGCCCGAGTCGGTGCCGGGGCCGTAGAGCTTCAGCTCCTGGTTCGGCCACTCGCTCCGGATGTCCGACCACATCTGGACCTCGCTGCCCGGCTGCCAGACCTCGCGCAGCTCGTCCACCGTCATGCAGCTCACGAACGTGTTGTCCGGGTTCACCACCACGGTGATCCCGTCCTTGGCGACCTCGAACGCCTCGTACTCCACACCGTTCTCCGCGCACGTCGCCTCCTCGGCCTCCTTGATCGGCCGCGACGCGTCGCTGATCTCCGTCTCGCCGGTGCAGAAGCGCTTGAACCCGCCACCGGTCCCGGACTGCGAGACCGTCACCCGGACGCCCTGTCCCTCGCCGAGCATGAACTCCTCGGCCACGGCCTGACTCACCGGGTAGACCGTGCTCGAGCCGTCGATCTGGATCCGGCCGCCCTCCTCGCCGCCGGTATCACCACCCCCGCACGCCGCAAGCAGGACCGGGACCGCCAGTGCCGTAAGGACCGGCAGGACCTTCGTCGTCTTGATCACCTCTCGCCTCCTTGGATTCCTCAGAAATAGACCTGGAACTGGGCGATCAGGCTGAACTCCGGGTCCAGACCGTCCGCGGCCGGCAGATACGTATCCACGTTGACCATGAAGCGGTTCCGTCCCGTGAAGTACAGGTTCACGCCCGGTGTGACCAGCGTCCCTTCGTTGTTGTCAATGTCCGTGTCGGGATCGGCCCAGCTGAGCCGGAACACCGGCTCGATACCCTCGATCCGGCCCTCCCGCGGGCTGAACCACCCGGCCGCCACCTGCAGCCCCATCATCGTCGGCGCCTCGTCGGCCGCGATCAGCACCGGGTTCTCCCCGACCATCGCCTCCGCCATCACGTGGAGACCCTCGCCGCGGAACGCGCCCCACTCGGCGTCCACCGCGAACGCGGTGGCGCGGATCTCGTCGCCCGCCACGTCCAGCTCGCCCGTGGGCTGATCGCTCACCGCGCCGCCCAGCACCAGCGACTCGCTCAGACCGAACGTGGCCCGGGCCGCGAACGCCTTCGACCCCCGCGACTCACGGACGTTCGCGCCCTCGCCGTTGAACACCCCCGCCGCGTAGCCCACGTCGCCGGTGGTGCCGTGCACCATCACGCCGATCTGACGGCCCAGGAACCCGCCGTCGTCCAGCAGCCAGTGCGTCTCGCCGGGCACGCCGACCAGCTCCTCCAGCCCGCGGATCCGGACCGACCGCTCGATGGTCAGGATCTTGGTGTTGCTCGTCAGCTCGAACAGCCCGAACGGGACCTTGAACTGGCCCATCCGGACGGCCACGGCGTCACTCATGGCCGCATCCACGTAGCCGTCGGTCAGCGCCGCCGACCCGCCACCGTAGTCCACCTCCACCTTCCCGGTCAGCCAGTCCTCGAACGCGATGTTCGCCCCGAACCGCACCCGCCGGGTCTCCAGCACCACTCCCGCTGGCTCCTCCACCCCGATCAGGTCCTCGTCCGTGACCGACGTGGTGTTCATCTGCACCTGCAGCCGGCCCGTGAAGTCCAGCTCCAGGTCACCCGCCCGGACCGTCTGCCCCCGGGCCTCACCGGCGGCCAGGACGGCCACCGCCGCGACCGCATACAGCCATGCTCGTTTCATCTGACGACTCTCTGTCGGTAGCTCCGTTCTGTAACGGGACGCTGACAGGATAGCCGCGCTGTTACAAGCGTGGCGTCACGGGTATGTAACAGCGCCGTAACGGAGGCCTCAGTGACGGCTGGGCTCCGTGCCCCATGCCGTCTCCCGGTCCGGATCGATGAACACCAGCTCGTCCGGATCCATGACCGATCGGAGCGGGTGCCACGCCACCCGGCCGGCGACCGTGGGGGTCAGGTTCAGGATGTCGATGGTCCGATCGGCCCGGGCCTGGGTCCAGGCCAGGAGGCTGCGGGCCAGCGTCCGGGCCGCGTCCTCGTCGACCCGCCGGAGCGTGGAGCACTCCAGCCGGAGCCGGACGTGGTCGAGGTCGGTCCGGATCTGGTCGGCGATGCCGTCGGCCATGGCGCCATCGAGGAAGCCGTCGAGGCGGATGCAGAGCGACCGGCCGCGCGTGAACACGGCGAATCCGGCCTCCCGGTCGATGTATCGGTTCATCCCGCGCGCTCCTCTCGGGCGAGGTTCGGGGCGGCCGACTCCGGCGTCCGTGTGACGACCTCCGGCCGCTCCCCGCCTCAAGGCTCGCGTCCGCACGTGCGGGTCCCGCGACGATCCGGTAACGGCTCCGTAACCGCTCACGCGGCGACGGGCAGCCAGATCCGGATGATGGTGCCCTTGCCGAGCTCGGACCGTGCATCCACGCCGCCGCCCATGCTCTCCAGCATGTGCCGGACGATGGAGAGGCCGAGTCCCGTCCCGCCCTCCGCCCGGGACCGCGCGGGGTCGACGCGGTAGAAGCGCTCGAAGATCCGCGGGATCGCGTCCCTGGGGATGCCGGCGCCGGTGTCCGCCACCTCGGCGACGATCCACGGCCCCCCGGCCGCTCCCCGGCCGCCGCCACCGGCGCTGCCCGGATCGGTGTCGGCGCCCTGGCGGTGGCCGCGGTTTGTGTGGGGCGCGGCGCCGTTGACCGGTGCGGTGTCCGCGTAGTGGGTGGTGACGCGGATCCGTCCCCCCTCCGGTGTGTAGCGGAGCGCGTTGTCGTAGAGGTTCGAGAAGATCTGCTCGAGGGCGCTGCGGTCCGCCCGGCCCTTCTCGTCCGTGTTCGATTCGACGCTGAAGGTCACGCCCTGGTCGACGGCCCGGTCGGCGAACGACAGCCAGCAGCTTTCGGCCGCCTTCATGACGTCGACCGGCGCCAGCTCCGGCTGCCAGCGGCCGGCCTCCAGGCGGGACAGGTCCAGAAGGTCGTCCACGATCCGCTGCAGCCTCTCCGCATTCCGGGCGATGGTGGCCAGAAACTGCGTCTCCTCGGACTCCGCCAGCCCGCCGCTCAGCAGTGTCTCCGTGTACCCGCGGATCGAGGTCAGGGGGGTCTTCAGCTCGTGGCTGGCATTGGCGACGAAGTCACGTCGCACCTCCTCCAGGCGCCGGAGGTCGGTGAGGTCCACGAAGGTGGCCACGGTGCCTCCGTCGTCCTGGGGGCTCACGGAGACCAGGACCCGCTGATCATCGACCACCACCTCGGCCGGGTCGGTGGACTGGCCCCGCGCCGCCTCGTCCATCAGCTCCCGCAGCTCGGGAATCCGGAAGAGCGCGCCCACCGGCCGACCTACGGCGTCCTCCGGGAGCCGGAGCAGGGTGCCCGCGGCGCGATTCACCCGGGTCACCCGTCCCCCGGCGTCCGTCTGCAGGATCCCCTCGGAGACCGCCTCCACCAGCCTCGCCAGCTCGGACCGCTCCCGGACCTCGCGGCCGTGGCGGTCACGGAGCTCGCCGACCGCACCGGCGATCCCCCGGGCCACATCCTGGATCTCCGCCAACGGCGTGTCCTGCTCGGCGGCGACCTCCTCCCCGGCCAGTCGCTCCGCGGCGTCCCGCATGCGGCTCAGCGGTCCCGCGATCATCCGGGCGATCAGCACGCTGGCCAGGACCGTCACCGCCGTCACCAGGGCCCCGGCGATCCCGACGATCCGGACCGCCGACTCGACCGCACGATCGGTCGTGACCCCGGGGACGGTGCTCAGCACCTCGCGAACGACGTCACCCACGGACGCGGCCGCGATGATGAACCCGACAGCTACGGATCCGCCGACGACCAGCGGGAGCAGGAGCCGGAGCTGGATCCGCATCTCAGGCGGACTCGCCGCTCCGGAACCGGTACCCGAAGCCCCGGACCGTCTCGATGAGCTCCCCGCCCTCCTCGAGCTTGGAGCGGAGGCGCTGGACGTGCATGTCCACCGTCCGTGTCTCGATCTGGACGTGGATGTCCCACGCCGACTGCAGCAGCTGACGCCGACTCTGGACCCGGCCCTTCCGCTCCATCAGCGCCACCAGCAGCCGGTACTCCGTGGGCGTGAGGTCCACCGGCTCCCCATCCAGCGCCACGCTCATGCCCGAGAGGTCCACCGTGATCGGGCCGCCCCGGAGCACCCGGCCCGCACCGGCCACCGGCGCCGCACGGACCCGTCGCAGCACGGCGCCGATCCGCAGGACCAGCTCCTGGGGGCTGAACGGCTTGGTCAGGTAGTCATCGGCCCCCAGCTCCAGCCCCTTGATCCGGTCCGACTCCTCTTTCCGGGCCGTCAGTACCACCACCGGGACCTCCTCCATCTGGGGCTGCCGTCGCATCTCCTCCAGGATCTCGTAGCCCGAGAGTCCCGGCAGCATGAGGTCCAGCACCACCAGGTCCGGCCGTTCGCTGCGGACGGCCTCCATGGCGTCATCGCCGGTGCCTACGGTCCGGACCCGGTAGCCCTCCTTCGTCAGGTGGTAGGCCACGAGCGCGGCGATGTCTCGCTCGTCCTCCACGACCAGGACCTGCGCCGACGTCGCTGTGGACCCTCCCATCGCCTCTCCCTTCCTGACGGTCTCTTCTGTAACGGGATTCAATGGTCTCTCCCCCTTGTAAATACCGGGAGTCCGTCACCGGGACGCAACGCCAATGTAACGACGCGATCACAGCCCGGCAGTTCGGTCACGGACACCTCAGGCGTCATCGACGAAATTCATGAACTTCCAGCCATCGTCCATCTCCACCAGCGTGTCCATCAGCGGGAGCACGCCGACGGCACCCGTGTCGGGGCGACGCACCCACATCCGGGACCGGCGGTAGAGGGTGAACTCCCTGTACCGTTCCACGTCGGTGCCGAGCTCCACGCGCTCCAGCTCGAGCGGGACACCCCGGTATTCCGCGATGGTGGCCCGTCGCGCCTTGCGTGACCGGGGCGCGGTGATGCTCCACGCGAACTCGAACGGCATCTGGTTGCGGTCGGGCAGGACCGGCCAGAGGAGTGTCTCGTACTCCTCCCGTGTGACGAGGAGCGCGTCCAGGCCGTCGACATCGCCCCGAGCCACTGCCTCGACAGCGGCCCGGGCCAGCGCCTCCGGCGAACGCCGGGCATCGGCGAGAGGTGAGCTGCCGGCGAGATCGGAGCATCCGAGCGGGCCCGTAGCTCCCAGGAGGAGCAGGGCCGCGGCCAGCGGTCGTGCGAAATGGCGTGTCATACCTGCTTCGTCGGCTTCATGGTGGTTCTACCCAGAGGAAGGGGGAGCGCAGGCTGCCTGCGCTCCCCCAACCACTATGTTCAACAACGTCGCGCGCTGGAGGGGCGTCTAGTTGCCGGCTTCGTTCGGTCGGGAGTCGGCGCCCCCGGTGGTCCAGATCGTCCAGCCGTTGTACCACGTGTCGGCCAGCGCCGTGCCGGGCGCCACTGCGCCGGCGTAGCTTGTGGCCTCGAGCGTCCGTCCGTCCGTGGGCTGAACGAGGTTGGCGCCGTAACTGATCGTGCTGAGGTCGAACGCCGTGTAGCCCGCGGGCATCCCCGACAGGGTGAAGTCCGGCGGGCTGCTCATCGTGCCGTAGTCGTAGACCGAGGCATCGAAGCCCGGATCGGCCGCCAGGTTGTTGAAGCCGGCCTCCTCGAAGAAGTCCTGTGAGAACGTGTCGCAGAAGCTCGCCACGTTGTTGTGGATGACGAGGCCTTCGGCCGACAGCGTCGCCGCGGGGTCCGTCTGCCCGCCCACCCGGTTCTGGGCCGCCGCGATGGTGGCCGCGTCGGTGATGCAGAACCCGGAGCTGCCGAACCCGGCGATGATGGTGTTGTAGAGCCGGTACCGGGAGCCCTCCCGGAACTGGACGCCATCATCCGACTCGGCGCCGGCGATCTCGCCGCTCACCACGCCCGAGTTGGCGCCGATCATCGTTGCGTTGGCGATCACGGCCGTCGACCGCTCCGGCCCGGCGTCGCCGTCATCGCCGTTGTTCGAGATCTCGAAGCCCTGGTCGGCGTCATCGCCTCGCTGCTGACCGAGCACGTACTGCATGAAGCCACGGTAGCCATCGGTCCCGTCCACCGAGTCGTCGCCGATCCCGGTGACCACGAGGTGGTCCACGGAGACGGTGCCGCCGAACGGCTCGATCCCGTCGTCGGTGTTGTAGTGGATCTGCACGTACGAGATCGTGGTGCCGGCGCCCACGCCCTGGAGCGCCAGCCCGTTCAGCTGGTCCGTGGGCGTCACATCGTCGCCGGCGAACTCGATCCGGACGCCCCGGAGGATCCCGGAGCTGTCGGTGTCGTCCGGCCCGCCGTAGAACCCGGAGTCGCCCTCGCCCTGGGCCTCGGTGCCCGCGTTCGTCGGGGCCTGTCCGTTGACGATCAGCCCACCCCAGTCGCCCCGGGCACGGGACCCGCGCGGCTTGTCGGACGTGAAGACGATCACGCTGTCCGGGTGCGGCGCCATACCCTGCTCGCCGGCCGGCCGGTTGGCGTTGGCGTCGGCGACGATCCGGGAGCCACGGGAGACGACCAGGTAGGCCCCACGGATCCCCTGCGGCACGTCGGTCCGCCCCAGGATCGTCGTGCCCGGCTCGATGGTCAGAGTGGCGGCCACGCAGTCCGGGTCGGAGCCGTCCGCCCCGCAGTCGGAGCCCACGAAGGTCGGCTGCGTCAGGATGTACGTCCTGTCCGCCGTCCAGGTTGTGTTGCTGAGGATATCCGCCGTGACCAGGACGATGGACTCATCGATGGTGACCAGGAGCAGACTCCCCGTCGCCTGACCGCCGTCGCTCATGGCCGTCACCTGCACGGCGTACGTGGCGCCCTCGGTCAAACCCGTGAACGTGGCCGTGGTCTCGGCCACGGTCTGGGTGCGATCCTGCTCGCCGTCCGTCGCGACGGTGACGTCGTAGGAGCTGGCGTTGGCTGCCGCATCCCACGTGACCGTCAGGTCCGTCCCCGCGACCGAAACGGCCACGTTCGTCGGGGCATCCGGCGCCTCGGTGCCCGGACCGGTGCTCGTGTCATCATCGCACGCCGCCAGGGTCATCGACCCGACGACGAGTGCGCCCAGAAGGGCGGTGGTGCGTGTCCACTTCATGTGTCGGTTCCTCGCTTGGTGTATTGAAGGGTGCAGACCATCAGTCGCGCTCGGGAGCCCGTGTCAGAACTCCCACGAAAGGCCGACCGAGAACGTCCGGCCCACGGTGTACCTGCGCTGCGTCCGGGTGTAGCCGTTCGCACTCTGCAGATACTGGTGCTCTTCATCGAACAGGTTGGTGCCCTTGAGCTTGACCCGGAGATCGCTCCGGATCGGGAAGCTCACGTTGGCGTCCACGGCGTTCCGCGGCTGTTCGTAGATATCGGGCAGCCCGGACCCGCCGGCGGCGGTCAGCCGCTCGCCGAAGCGGTTGAAGTAGACGCCGGCGTCGACGCCGCTCTCCCCGGCGTAGGTGATCCCGGCGTTCATCACGTACGGCGCCTGGCCCTCGAGGGGCCGCTCCAGGTTCGTGGGCTGAAAGATCCCCTCCTGCCTCACGGTCACCTCGGAGAAAATCCTGGAGTAATTGGCCTGCAGCCCGAAGCTCTCCAGCGACCCGGCCACCCGGCCCAGTCCGACCTGGGCGTCCAGCTCGAGGCCGTAGATGGTGGCGGTCTCGGCGTTCTGGAAGGAGTACGCCGACGAGGCCGCCGCAATGAAGACCTGCTCGATGGGGTTCTCCATGTCCTTGTAGAACCCGCCGAACGACAGGATCTCGTTCGGCCCGAAGAACCAGTCCATCCGCAGGTCCATGCTGTTGATCTCCGCCGGGACCAGCTGCGGGTTCCCGACCAGTTGCCGGAGGCTGGTGGCCTCGGTGAACTGGAACGGTGCGAGCTCGCGGAGCTCCGGGCGGTCAAGGGTCCGGCTCCAGGCGCCCCGGAGCTTCAGGTCGTCGGTCAGCGCGTAGCTCACGTTCAAGGCGGGCGCGACGTCGATCCGATTCAGGTCCTGGAGGGTGCTGTCTCGGGACGTCAGCTCCAGGTCGTACTGCTCGTAGCGCGCCCCGACGACCGCCTTGAGGCGACCCGTGACCGGAAGCTCCAGCATGGCGTATCCCGCCGTGCGGCGATCGGTCACCTCGTACACATCGCCCGGCTCCACCACCTCATCGATGGCGAACTCTCCGGCGCCGGGGGAGCCGGCCACGATGGCGGCCGTGTCCAGCGCTGCGTCCAGGTCCGGGATCGTGGCGCCCAGGAACCGCCAGTTCAGCCGGCGGGCCCCGAACGAGCGATCACGGGTCCGGTACGCGCCGCCGATCTTGAGCCACCCGGCCCGGTCGAAGAACGGGAACGGGATCCGCCAGTCGACCTCGCCGTTCAGGTCGTCATCCACCAGCTCACTGGAGAAGTACCGGGCGCTCTCGGTGAAGTCGAGGAGGAAGAAGTCCTGCCGGTTGTCGTCGTAGACGTAGATGGTCTCGCGCAGGAGCGGCTCTTCCCGGTTGGCCCGGGCGCCGGTCACCCGCCACTCGAGGCGGGAGTCGAGGGGCGCCAGGTGCTCACCGGAGAGCTGGCCCCAGAGCATGAGTCGCTCCACGAACCGGGCACGCTGTGATAACAGCTCCCCGCCGATATCCTCGTTGTTCTGGCCGGTG
This sequence comes from Candidatus Longimicrobiales bacterium M2_2A_002, assembly GCA_051418035.1. GTDB lineage: Bacteria > Gemmatimonadota > Gemmatimonadetes > Longimicrobiales > RSA9 > JAWVYT01. Next base: position 1,948 of record JBPRGE010000007.1, on the reverse strand, counting down.
TAGGTCCGGGACTCGTCCTCGGTGTTCAGGTTCACCGTGGTCTTCAGCGAGATCTTGTGGTCGACGTTCGGCTTCCACGACACGTTCCCGATCGTCCCCCAGCTCACGGTCCGCGTGCCCCGGTTGAACGTGTACTCGACGTTGGGGGTCGAGAGCTCCGCAGTGGTCTCGCGGAACGCGCCGGCCCGCCACTTCCGCTCGATCTCGTTGTCCCGGATCGTGTACTTGTCCGAGTACGTGCCGGCGAAGAAGAAGCCGAGCTCGGAGACCCCACCGAGGTCCGTGCGCCCGCCCAGCGACGCGCTCAGCGAGCGGTTCAGCGGCGTCGCCCCGCTCGTGGGAGCGAAGCCCTGGTCCATGCTCCGCAGGGACTCGGCGATCGCGATGCGCTGCTGGGGATCGCTCGGCAGGCGCTCGCCGCTCCGGACCCCGCCCATCAGGGCCTGGACAGTCTGCGGATAGGCGCGCGTCCCGTCGTCGAGGCCGATCCAGTCCGTCCCTCCGCTGCCGTGACGCAGGAACCCGTCGGCGAACTGGCTCTCGGTGTTGAAGCTGGTCGAAACACTGATCTGACCGGCGAACTGCGACGGGAAGTCCCGGGTGTTGATCTGGACCGACCCGCCCGAGAAGTCGGCCGCCAGGTCCGGCGTGTACGACTTCTGCGTCTTCAGGCTCTCCAGGAAGCCGGACGGGAACAGGTCCAGCGGGACCACATCCTTCTCGGGCTCCGGGCTCGGCAGCGACGACCCGTTCAGCGTGGTCTGGGAGTAGCGCTCGCCCAGCCCGCGGATGAAGACGTAGCGCCCGTCGGACACGGTGACACCCGTCATCCGCTGCGCCACGTCCGCGGCGTCGGACGACGGCTGTCGGCTGATCTGCTCCGAGCCCACCGCCTCGACCATGGCGTTCGACGTCCGGCGCTCGTCGAGCAGGTAGACCGTGCTCCCCCGCTCCCGCTCCGCGGAGACCCGGATCTCCTCCATCTGGATGGCGCGGCTCTCGACCGCAATATCGAGCTGGACCACGCCGCCGGCCGGCACCTCGACGCCCGTGACCGTCTTGCTGCCGTACGCCAGCGCCTGTACCGTGAGGGCGACCGTGCCCGCGGGGACCGATGTCAGGACGAAGCGGCCGTTCAGGTCGGTGAGCGTGGCCGGGCCGCCCCGGACCGCGACCTCCGCCTGCGCGACCCGCTCGCCGGTCGACTGCTCGACCACCCGGCCCAGGATCCGGCCGGTCTTCCCGGCACCGGACTGAGCTTCGAGACCGATGGACCCGGCCACCAACAGGAACAGAGCGGCAAGCCCGCTCGCTGCTCCGCGTAAACACATGCGCACCAGAGATATGCGGCGACAGCGTCCAAACGTCGTTACGTTCAATCCCGCCTCCTGCGACTCGTGTATCGTGAGCTCCGGAGCACGCTCCGGGAGCGTGAACAGCTTCCCCTTTCCACTGCGAAGGATGACGGCGGGATGTCACGCACAACTGCGAGGGCCGTAACATGGCCGTAACGTCGTCCTCACCCGGACCGCGTCCCGGCGGATGGGCGCCGGTCGGATCCAACGTTTTCCGCGCCGTGCGCGTCCCCTCCTGATGAAGGACGATGCCACCCTGGTTGCCAGGGTGCTGGACGGGGACCGGGGCGCCTTCGAGGGGCTGGTGCGGCGCTACACGCGCCCGGCCTTCGCCGTGGCGGTGGGTATCGTCAAGGAGAAGGCGGACGCCGAGGACGTGGTGCAGGACGCGTTCATCCGGGCGCTTGAACGGCTGGAGGACTGCCGGAACCCGGCGAAGTTCGGGTCGTGGCTCCTGCAGATCGTGCGGAACCGGGCGCACAGCGTGCGACGGTACCTGGGGGTTCGACAGGCGGCGCCGCTGGACGCGCTGCCGCTGGCGTCGGACCGGCCGGGGCCGCACACGGAGGCGGTGCGATCGCGGCTGAGGTCGG
>JBPRGE010000006.1:0-31702 GCA_051418035.1 Candidatus Longimicrobiales bacterium M2_2A_002 | reverse complement strand
TGACTCCTGACTCCTGACTCCTGACTCCTGACTCCGTCGTGCTCGCCCTCACCCGTCCCGTCAGCCCCACGCTCCACCGGTGCCAGCTCACCCACCGGGAGCGCGTGCCCATCGACGTCGCGCGGGCCCGGGCCGAGCACGCGGCGTACGAGCGGGCGCTCCAGGCCGCCGGCTGTCGGGTCGTGCGCGTACCGGCCGCGCCCGGGCTTCCGGACGCCGTGTTCATCGAGGATACGGCCGTAGTTTTCGATGAGGTGGCCGTCGTGGCGCGGCCCGGCGCGGTCTCCCGCCGCCCGGAGGTGGACGCCGTGGCCCGGACCCTCGCGGGGTACCGGCCTCTGGAGGCGATCCGGCCGCCGGCCACGCTCGACGGGGGCGACGTCCTGATGGCGGGCCGCACGGTCCTGGTGGGCATCTCGGCGCGCACGACGGCCGCGGGCGCCACGCAGCTCCGGTCGATCGTGGAGCCGCTGGGGTACGACGTCCGGACGGTCCCGGTCCGCGGCTGCCTTCACCTGAAGACGGCTGCCACGGCGCTCGATGACGCCACGCTGCTGGTCAACCCCGGCTGGGTCGATCCGGCCGACCTGGGCGGGTTCCGTGCCGTGGAGGTTGCGCCCGGCGAGCCGGACGCGGCGAACGTGCTGCGCGTCGGCGGTCGGGTGCTGATGGCCGCCGGCCACCCCGCCACGGCCGACCGGGTCCGGCAGCTGGGAGCGGAGGTCGTGGAGGTCGCCGTCTCCGAGCTGATGAAGGCGGAGTCGGGGGTGACGTGCTGCAGCCTGATCGTGGGGCAGAGGCGGGGAGTGGGGTCCGGCCCCGCGACCCATTAGCTTGCGTGCGAGAACGGACGAACGAACCAGGGGGGAACGCGATGAAGGCGACAGCGGAGATCCAGGTCATACCGATCGGGTCGGGTGTCTCGGTACGCGAGGAGGTCAAGCGGGCCCACGGGATCCTCGAGGACGCCGGGCTCAGCGCCACGCTCCACGGGAACGGAACCAATGTCGAGGGGGAGCTCGCCGACATCCTGGACGCCGTCCGTCGGATCCACGAGACCCTGCACGAGGAGGGGACCCGGCGGATCGCGAGCTTCGTGAAGATCGGCACGCGCACGGACAAGGAGCCGTCGCTGGCCGGGAAGCTGTTCTGATGCTCAGGGCGGCCGGGAGGTGCCTCGCGGCGCTGGCGGCGGTCCTGCTCGTGGCCGCGGCGCCCGCGTCGGCCCAGGCGGTGGATCCCGGCGCGATCCGGGTCTCGGTGTTCGGGGGCGGCAGCGTCCGGGAGGGTCTCTCCGGCCTGGGGATCGCGCAGGACGTTCTGAGCCTGAGCGCCCGGGTGACGCTCCCCTTTCAGGGCCGGCTCCAGCCGTGGGTCCAGGGGGAGCTCTTCACGCGTCCGGACCTGGAGTGCCCACAGACGCTGGAGTGCAACACCGACGGGGTGACCGTGCTGGCGGGCGTCGTGGCACCGGTCACCGCCGCCGACGCGGAGCCCGGGCTGCACCCCTATTTCCTCGGCGGGATCGGGTGGGCGTTCTCCGAGGAAGACAGGTTCGCGTACCTCCTCGGAATCGGTGGCGCGTTCGCCTTCTCCCGGAGGATCGCGCCGTCCCTCGAGGTCCGCTGGGAGGACCTGCCCGGGATCCGGAACGTCATGATGGTGAATCTGGGGGTCCGACTGGACCTGTTCTAGTCGTCGCTCTTCTCGTCGCCCTTCTCGTTGGCGCGGCTGCCCCGGCTCGGCGGCGGCCACGAGTCCAGCAGCGACAGGTCCATCGGCTCCACGTCGTCCGGTGACATCGCGGGCTTCTGCTCCTCCCAGCGGAACTTCCGCACGGGACGGTCGGCCGGCTCCGGGCGCTCCTCGTCCCCGGAATCGGTCTCCTCGGCGAGCTCCAGCCGAGGCTCCCAGTCGTCCGGGCCGCCCTCGGCGTCCGTCTCGCCACCCGCAGCACCGGGCAGACCGGGCAGACCGGGCAGACCAGCCGGCGGGCGGGGGTCCCAGTCGTCGTCCTCCGCCAGGTCCAGCTCCACGTCGTCCTCGTAGAAGACGACGTCGTCCGGCTCCGGCTCCGGGTCCGGCTCCGGCTCCGAGTCCGGGTCCGGCTCCGGGTCCGACTCCGGCTGCGGCACTGCGGCCGACTCCGGCGCCGGACCGCGGCCGATCAGCCGGGCGGCATCGAAGTCCAGCACCTCCTCTACAGGCGCGGGCTCGGGCTCCGGCTCGTCGGTGCGCTCCGGCTCGTCGGTGCGCTCGGACTCGTCGGTGCGCTCCGGGGCCTCCGCCTCGGCCTCTACGACGAGCGGCTCGTCGGAGCGGACGGGCTCTTCGTCATCGGTGCGTGGCTGGTCGACCCCGACGATGGCTCCTTCCTCCTCCTCCTCCTCCTCCTCCTCCGCGGCGGCCGTGGGCCGAACGGCTGCACCGGCCGCCACGACGGACTGCGCGGTCTCGAGGGAGCGGCCCGGCTCCCGCCAGGCGCCGGGCTCGACGTGGACCACGGTGCCGAGGCCGTCCGTGAGCACCAGGTGCGGCTCGCCCCGGCCGTCCCGGAACGCCACGGGCAGCGTACCCGCCCGTCCGGGCACGGGGTCGCACGCCCAGTCGGCGTCCGGCGTCCAGCTGTAGACCCGGAGCCGATCGCCGGAGTGGACGAAGGCCCGGAGCGTGCGGTCGGTGCCCCAGGCCGCGATCCCCGCTTCGCCCGGCTGGCCGTGAGAGAGTGCGGGGCGGGACTCGACCACGTTCTCGGAGACCCATTCCGCCCCGTCCCGCCATGCGTGGATGAGTCCGCCATCGGCGGCGGCCGCGAACAGGTGCAGCCCGTCGGGGCCGACTGTGGCCCGGGGGTCGCCGGCCAGGTTGCCGGCCAGTGCCTGTCTCTGCCAGAGGCCGCCGTCGTCGAGGCGGAGGAGGAGCAACCGATTGTGGCGACCCCGTCCGATCACGTGGACGCGGCCATCGGTCATGATCATGGTCGGTCGACCCTGCATCCGGATGGCGGGGCCCGGCCCGGCGTCCGGATCGGTCATGGTCCAGACCTCGTCGTGGAACCAGTGGAGCACCCGGCCGTCCCGGGCCAGCGCCGCCACGTGGATGATGTCGTCGTGCCGGACGGCCACGGGGTCACCGGCTACGGGGTCGCCCGGGATCTGCTCGGCTCTCCAGCCCCGGATCGGGGCGTACCGGTAGTGGACCAGGCCGCCCTCGCTGTCCCGTCCGATCACGTTCAGCTGGAGCTTCGGCCCCTCGAGCGGGATCGGCCGGCCGACGACCCGGAACCGGGCACCGGCCCGCTTCTCGTCGGTGCAGTTGGTCACCGACCAGCTCCGTCCCTTCCGGAAGTGGAGGAGGTCGCCGGCATAGTCGCGGGCGAAGACGTGGAGCGTGCGCGGCTGGTGGATGGCCACGGGGTCCGAATGGATCTCGGAGGCGCCGAGCCCCTCGACGTCCATGACGTTCGTCCCTTCCCAGCGTCCGGCGCCGGAGCGGCGGAAGTGGAGCAGCGCGCCCCGGTCCCCGCGGGCCACCATGTCCAGGTGCTTTCGGCGACCGGCCATGGCCGGCTTACCCCGGACGGTGCGGTTGAGCCCGATGACCGACCGGTCGTCGAACCGGTTCACGCGGACGATCGGGGCCGGGATCCGGTCGTATGCCACCGGAAAGAAGCCCCGGATCGGGATGCCGCCGGTCAGCCGCGCCTTGAGCTCGCCACCCAGGCTGAAGAGCAGGTCCACGTCGTCGTCCTCCGGCCGGTCCGGGTCGTAGATCGAGAGCGTGACCCGGGACCCGCTCCTCGACCAGCCGGTGGCCAGCACCTGCCGGACGGCGCGGGGGCGGTCGTAGGCGCCGCCATCCGGGAGCAGCGTCAGCAGGACCGGTCGATCGGCGTCGAGACGGCGGCGCAGGGAGCGCCACCCGGTCCGGACCCGGGAGGCGACATCCCGACCGCCGAACGGGACCCGGAACGGGAGCCGATCCCGCCAGGAGCCGGCCGGGGCGGACTGCCACTCGGCGATCCGGGGCCAGAGTCCCGCGAGCGCTGCGACCTGACGCTCCACCAGCTCGGCGTGGAGCGGGTCGCCTTCATCGGGGTTCGGGGTGTCCCGGGGGATCTCCACTCCCCGGAGGTACCGGTCCAGCGCCGCCCAGCACATCCCGCCCCCGAGCCCCAGCTCCGGCGGGGTCGCGCTCGTCCCGAGCCCGGGGCCCGTGCACGCGTGCACGTTGCCGAAGGGCCAACCATGTAGTGAAGGTCGAAACATTTTTCGCACCTCGAACGCCGGAGACTCGCGTCCGCGCGGCCTCGGGGAGAGGGGCAGGGACGTCCTGCGGGCCCTCGCGGACACCTCGATTCGACAGCTTTCAGGGGCAAGGGGGGTGCCACGCCCCGCGGGGCGACGGCCCGATGCCGGTCGACGACCGTCGCCGGGTCCGGTATCTTGCGGAAGACACCGTACGGGGAGGGTGAACGTTGTTCGGGTTTCTGGCATTCGTGATGATCGTGGTGGCGGGGATCCTGGCCCTGGTGGGCGGGCTCCGCTTCATCTCCGCGAGCAACGGCCGCGGCAGGACCCTGCCCGAGGCGGACCCGCAGCGGCTGGACCGGCTGGAGTCGGCACTGGGCAGCCTGGAGGCCCGGCTCGACGAGCTGCAGGAGGAGCAGCGGTTCCTGGAGCGGCTCCTGGCGGAGCGACCGGAGCGGCGGGCGCTGGGCCGGGGCCGGGAGGGTGGCGGCGCCGGGTCGCCCGACGTGGACAGCGTCCTCTTCGACCGGGGTGAAGGGGAGGGGACCGGAGACCGCTGAACCCGGCCGTCCGCACAGGGCCCCAGGGGTGGAGCTGCGACCACCGGGTCGGCCGGTTCTATCCGCCGGCCCGGTTCCTGCACTCTCTGCCCGGCGATCCGCTCCAACAACGCCTATCAGGGGCACAGCCGGGCCAGTGCGCGGCGACTTCGGTCGCTGCGTGGCAGGAGCCGGTGCCGCCCCGCGAGCTGTCACCGCAACGGGAGCTGTCCGGGTGAACGAGCCGACACCGAAGCCGATCCGGCAGAAAGGGGAGCTGGACACCGTGCTCGACCAGCCGGTGGCCGTCCTCTACAAGCACAGCCCCCTGTGCGGCGCGTCGGCCGCGGCCGTCCGGGAGGTCCGGGCGTTCATGAGCTCCCACACCGACGTGCCCGTCTACCTGGTCGACGTGATCCGCGACCGGCCGCTGGCCCGTGAGGTGGCCCGGCGTCTCTCCATCCGCCACGAGTCGCCCCAGGCGTTCGTGCTCCGGGACGGCCGTGTGGTCTGGAGCGGCTCGCACCACTCCGTGACCACCGAGGCGCTGAGCGAGCAGCTGGACGGGGCCCACGGGAACGGCGCGGGGTGAGGCCGGGTCAGCTGCCGTCGTCGGCCCCGTCGGTCTCACCGAACTCGGCGAAGCCGACCACGTTTCCGCCCGGCTCCCGGACCCAGACCTCCTCCGACCCGTAGAAGGTGGTACGGCGGGGCACCAGGACCTCCGTGTCGCCCAGCGCCTCGATAATGGTGTCGAGGTCCGGGACCTGGAGGAACAGGATCGTGCCGCCCGACGGGATCCCGGGGATCCCGTGAAGGTCGTTCTCGACGCTCTCCCGCGTCTGGGCCATGAGCTGGAGGTCGCCGCGCACGAGAATCACGAACCCCAGTCGGTCGCCGTCCCGGACCTCATTGACCACCTGGAACCCCAGTCGGTCCCGCCAGAAGGGGAGGATCGGCTCGATGGCGTCCACGTGGAGGATCGGGGTCAGTCCGTCGATCATCGGTCGGCGGGGTCGGAGGCTCCGGCGTCGGCGGTGGCCGCGGGTCCGGACCGGCCGATCACCACGGCATAGCCCTGCCACTTCTCGCCGGCCGGGACGAACAGCTCGTCGAGCGGCGGGCGGTCCCAGGAGTAAGCGTACACGGTGACGCCGTGTGTCGACCCCACGGGTCGCAGCGTCGCCCGCTCGTAGGTCGCCGGCAGCCCCCAGGTCACCCAGAGCCGGCCGTCCATCACCAGCGTCGCGTCGGCGTCCGCCGGCCGGGCGTGGACCGCGGCCACCAGCTCGGGCGGCGGTGCGTGCCGGGCCTCCTCCAGCGGGATGGGGCCGGCGTCCAGCCCCATGTTGCTGCATCCGCTCAGGAGCAGTGCGGCCAGGAGGATGGTGGCTGCTCGGGTCATGCTGCGTCTCCGTGGGACGGGGTCTCGGGTCGTGGCTCCGACCGCCTCGTGCGACCGGCTCGGGGGAGCAAAGATGCGACGCCGTCACGGCCGACGCCACCCTCCGGATCCGGCCCACGGCGCGGGGCCCGTACGGTGCGGCGACACGGCGCGACTGGACGCGCGGCTCCGGCTTCCACAAACTTGGGGGCGTCCGGCACGCTGGCGTCGGCGTGCACTGAATGGTGATCAAGGAGGCCCTCTCGATGCGTATCGCGATCGACCCTGTCCCGCTGGTGCTGGGCATCTACGCCCAGGTCGGGGCGTTGATGAACCGCGCGGTGGATCGTGCGGAGGATGACGACCCCCGGGAGCTGGGTCGCCGGTTCGGTGGATCGCGGGACGGGAACACCGATCGCGACGTCAAGCGGCTGGTCAAGGCGGTCCACTCCGAGGTCAAGACGTCCGACAAGCTGCTGAAGAAGACCGGCGATGTGTGGAAGCTGTCGGCGGACACGGAGCGGGTGGAGCTGGTCGTGCACCGGCGCGGAGAGGCCGAGGACCCCCGGTCGTACGTGCTCCTCCGTCCGGACGACGTCCGCGAGATCCTGCGGTCCATCCACGCGGCGGCGGAGGGCGCCGGCCAGGACGATCGGACGCTGAGGGCGCTCGAGGAGGGGATCGAGAGCATCGCCGGCCGGCCCGGCGACTACTACACCTTCGGCTTCGACCCGTGGGGGGACGTATTACCCTGAGCGCGCGACTCGGCGGGGCCATCGCCCTGCTTCTCCTGGCGGGGTCGGCGGCGGCGCAGGACCTGTCCCGGGCGGACCCCGGGCTGCGGTACCTCCTGACCCGCCGGCCCGAGCCGGTCCGCGCGCTCCCGCGCCTGGCCCCCGACCGCCCGGCGCCCACGCCCGGCCTCCCGGGCACGGCGCTGGAGCGGGACGCGGGGCAGCTCTGGGTCCGGACACTGGTCCGGGTGGGGGCGGGCGGCGAGGCGGCGCTCCGGCGGGCGGGCGCCGAGATCCGGACCCGGGCCGGCGACATCGTAACCGCCCGGGTCCCGCTGGATGCCGTCGTCGCGCTCCTGTCGGCCGACGGGATCGTGGCCATGGAGGCGGCCTCGGCGCTGGTCCCGCTGGGTGTGCCGAATTCCGTCGGATCGCCTGACCGACTCCGCACGCTCCCGTCGCCGAACGCCGCGGTCGTCCTCAACGACTCGGCCAACGCGGACGCCGGCCTCGATCAGCTCCGGCGGCGCGTCGGCACGTCGTGGGAGGGGCTCGCCGGCCAGGGCGTGATCGTCGGGGTCTACGACAGCGGTCTGGACCTCGACCACGACGATTTCCTGGACGCGGCCGGACGCACCCGGGTGCTCTTCGCGTGGGACCAGACGGCCACCGGGGGCCCGGCGCCGGGCGCGGTCGGGACGAACGTCTACAGCTACGGCGCGGAGTGCACGGCGGCGACCATCGACGCGGGCGAGTGCCCCATGGTCGACCGGATCGGTCACGGCACCCACGTCACCGGGACGGCGGTGGCCGACGGCTCCGCCACGGGCAAGGACCAGCCGGCGTGGCGGTTCCCCGGGGGCGCTCCGGCCGCGGATCTCATCGTCGTGAAGGGCGGCGACCTCGACTTCTCCGCCGACCGGCTGATCGACGGTGTCGCGTACATCTTCGGCCGGGCCGAGGCGCTGGGCCGGCCGGCGGTGGTCAACCTGTCGCTCTCGTCGCGGGACGGTCCTCACGACGGGACCACGCTCCCCGAGCGGGCACTGGACGCGCTGGCGGGCCCCGGGCGGATCATCGTGGCGGGGGCCGGGAACGCGGGCGACCATCGGAACACCTTCCCGGTGATCCCCAACGGCCCGAACCACGCGCAGGGCGTCGGGAGCGGGAGCCACGGGATCCGGCTCCCGGCGTTCACGCCCGGCCCGTCCACCGATGGCGTCCTGCTGGAGCTCTGGTACGACGGCCGCGACTCCCTCACGATCACGGTGACCAACCCGCGCGGTACTGCGCTCACGGCGGTCACGGGCGCCTCCAGGTCGCTGCTGACGCCCGGCGGCGAGATGGCGATCCAGAACGCGATCTGGGGCCCGTCCCCGCTCAACGGCGACCACGGCGCCATCATCGGGATCGGCGAGACGCTGACGGGCGTGCTCCCGGACACCGGTACCTGGCAGATCGACGTGGAGCCCGCCGCGGTCCACGCGTCCGGGGCCTACCACCTCTGGATCACCCGATCGAGCCTCGTCCCCGAGGCGGGGGCGGGGCCGCCGGCGCTGAGTGGCGGGGCGGTCAACCGGTACCTGGTCGGGGTGCCGGCCAGCGCCGACCGCGTCGTCGCGGTGGGCGCGCACGTGACGAAGGAGACGTGGGAGACGGCCACGGGCCAGGGCTCGTTCCCGTCCGAGGGGCTCGGCCGGATCGCGTTCATGAGCAGCCCCGGTCCCCGGCGCGACGAGGTCCAGAAACCCGACCTCACGGCCCCCGGGAAGATGGTGGTCTCCGCCCGGTCGAGCGACGCGATCCTGTGGGACAGCTTCCCCGAGCTCGTGGAGGCCGACTCCGTCCACGCCGCGAGCCTCGGCACCAGCATGTCATCGCCCCGGGTGGCGGCCACGGTGGCGCTGCTCCTGCAGCTCGAGCCGGAGCTGACGCCGGAGGAGGTGCGCGACGCGCTCCGCCTCTCCGCGGCGTCCGACGCGTTCGTCTCTTCGCCGCTGCCGCACCCCCTCTGGGGCGCCGGGAAGCTGGACGCGCCCGCGGCCGTGGAGCGGATCCGGCCGGCCGGGCTGGCGGGGGGCTCCGAGCCGGTGACGCTGTCGGCGAACCCCGTCCGGGGCGACGCGCTGGTCATCAACTACGCCGAGCCGCCGCGCTCCGTGGCCGTCTACACCCTGGTCGGGGAGCGGGTGCGCACCTTCGAGGGGACGGAGGTCGGACCGCTCAGCACCGTCTGGCCGCTGGACACCGACGAGGGTGGCGCCGTGGCGAACGGCGCGTACGTCCTGGTGGTCGAGCTCCCGGACCAGCGGGTACTCCGGAAGATCTTCGTGGCCCGGCCATGAGGTGCGCGGTGCAGTGCGTCGCGGTACTCGTCGGGGTGCTCGTCGCCGGGCTGGTGGCGCCGCCGGGCGCGGCGGGGCAGGGGGCCGGGTCGTCGGCCTCGACGCTGCTGCGACTGGCGCCGGGTCCCCGGCCGCTGGCGCTGGGGCATGCGTTCGTGGCCGTCCGGGACCCGCTGGCGCTGGAGTACAACCCCGCAGCCGTACAGCCCCACGGCCTGACCGCCACGTACCAGGAGCTGCCCGTGGGCGCCACCGCCGGCGGGACCACGATCACGTTCCCGGCGGGGCGCGCGGCGCTGGGGCTCTCGCTCCGGTTCGTGAACTATGGCGAGATCGACGTCATCGACGCCTCTCCGACCGGGGGTCCGGTGGGCGAGCCGACGGGGCTGACCGCCACCGGCGGGGAGCTCTCCGCCCTCTTCGGTGGCGGGGTCCGTCTGGGCTTCGCGCGCATCGGCGCGGCCGGTCGCTGGCTCCACTTCGACGTGGCCGGTCTCGCGGACGACGCCTTCGTGGCGGACGCGGGCGTCCTGATCGAGCCGGTCTCCGGGCTGGCGCTCGGCGCCTCCGTCCAGGGGATCGGCGGCGATGTCGAGGCCGGTCGCTCCGCGGAGGTGCTGCAGACCGTCCGGTTCGGCGCGGCGCTGGAGCGGTGGTACGGCCGGACGGTGAAGGCGATCCTGACGGTCGAGGGTCGGCAGCGGGAGTCCCGGCTCGGCGCCGGAGCGGGGCTCGAGGTACGGGCCGGGTCCGAGCGGCTGGAGGGCGTGCTCCGGATGGGCTACGAAACGAAGCCGGACCCCGGCGACGCCTTCAGCGAGTTCACCTTCGGCGGCGGGGTCCGGCTGGACAGGCTGACCGTGGAGTTCGCGTACCGCGCGCTGGGCCCGCTGGGCTCCACGCGCCAGGTCGGGCTGCGCTACCGGTTCTAGACGACGCTCCGTGCGACGACGGCGAGCTCAGGCCTCGTCGCCGTTCTCCTCTTCCGCCTCCTCGAACATCGGGCTCAGCTCCCGCCAGATCTCCTCCACGTCGTTCCGCAGCTCCCGGACGCGGCTCTCCTCGTCCGGCGAGTGCTGGAGGTGGTAGCGGGCGGCGCTGAGGGCGGCGTAGGCGCGCCAGAGGGCTGCGGATGCGGGCGTACGGTCCCGGCCGCCACGCTTCTCGTTCCGGATCCGGGAGATGACCCACTCGGCCAGCTCGTCGTCCAGCATGTAGACGTCGCCGTCCTCCTTCGCCTCCTTCTCCACGAACTTCTGCAGCTTCCGCTTGAAGCTCTTCGGTACCCCGGCCACGAGGTATACTGAGATGTCGTCGCGCTCGACGATATCAACACCCATTGGTTCTCCGCGTTCTGGTTGTGTGTTCTCGGTCCTGGTCTATCTCTCGTTCAGCGCTTCGATCAGGCCCTGACCCAGCGCTTCCACCTGCCACTGCCGCACGCCGTCGATGGCGGCCAGCTCGTCCACGGTGGACGGCCGCGCCCGGGCGATGTCCTCCAGCTGCGACCGGGGCATGAGGAACCCCTTGTCCAGGTCGAGCCGCTGTGCCGCCCGGTCCCGGACCGGCTTCAGCCGGTCTACACGATCGTCCACGTCCGGGTCCCGTCGGGGCCCCCGCTCCCGCCCCGGCGGCTCCGGCAGCTCGGCCTCCTCCAACGACTGTGCACGTTCCACGCCCGCGAGCAGATCGGACCCCCAGCGGCGGGCGTTCCCCTTCGAGAGGCGACCCACCTCCTCCAGCTGCTCGGGAGTGGCCGGCATCTCCCGGGCCACGGCCACCAGCTCGTCGTTGTTCATCACCCGGAACGAGGCCAGGTCGCGCTCCCTGGCCACGGAGTCCCGCCAGTCGTAGATCTCCCGCAGCGCCGCCAGGCTGCGCCGGCCGAGCCCGCGGACCCGCTTGAGACGGAGGTACGGCCGGTCATCGTGCTCCGGCGGCTCCCACCCCGTCTGCTCCGCGATCCGGAACTCCTCCTCGGCCCATGACAGCCGGCCCATCTCCACCAGCCGGTCCCGGAGGTGGTCCCGCAGTCGGGGCAGGTACTTCGTGTCGTAGGCGGCGTACTGCAGCATCTCGTCGGGCAGCGGTCGCTTCGCCCAGTCCGCGCGCTGGTACTTCTTCTTCAGCTTGATCCCCAGCTCGTCCTCGAGAAGGCTGCCGAGCCCGAACGAGCGGATCCCCGCGAACCGGGCGGCGATCTTCGTGTCGAAGAGCCCGCGGACGTGGACGCCGAAATCCCGGTCCAGGAGCCGGAGGTCGAAGTCGGCGTCGTGGAAGATGGTCTCCACGGCCGGATCGGCGAACAGCTCGGCGATGGGGTTCAGCGACCCGAGTGCCAGGGTGTCCAGCAGCCACGTCTCGTCCCGGGTCGAGATCTGGACCAGGCAGAGCGAGTCGTCGTACCGGTGGAAGCCGGCCGCTTCGGAGTCGGCGGCGACAAGCGTCTCGCCGGCCAGCGTATCGGCCAGCCGCTCGAGCTCCGGGATTGTTTTGATGAGCCGCATCTCGGTGCCGCGGCGAAATGGGAGTCTGCCAGGGTTTGCACCCGCCCGGCGGGGTCACTACGATCCCGATCATGACCCGTGCCAGCAGGAGGGCGCCGACAAAGTATGGCCTGGAGCCCCCTTTTTCCACCGTTGATGGCGACGGCACCCCGTGAGCGGGTCCCGTGAAGGCGGCCGTGACGCCCTCGCCGTGACGCCCCCGCCGTGACCGGGAGCCGCGACGGGCGCACCGTCCTGATCACCGCCGACCGGGTCCGAGGCGCGGCCGGGGCCGCCGGTGCCCTGCTGGTCCGGAACGGCCGTGTGGCGGCGCTGGGCGACGGGGCCGAGCTCCGGAGCGTGGCCCGCGACGTCGCTGTCCTCGATCTGCCCGGGTGCACCGTCACGCCCGGGCTCACCGACGCCCACGTCCACCTGGTGGAATGGGCGCTGGCCCGCCGGCGGGTCGACCTCCGCGCCACGGCCTCGCCGCTGGACGCCGCCCGGGCCGCCGCCCGCCACGCGGAGGACCATGACGCGGACCCGGGCGCTCGCGGGTGGGTGCTGGGTCGGGGCTGGGACCCGAGCCGGTGGGCCGACCCGCCCCACCGTCGCATGCTGGACGACGCGCTCGGCGAGCGGCCCGTGGCCCTGGAGAGCCACGACATGCACTCGTACTGGGCCAGCTCCGAGGCGCTGCGCCGGGCGGGGATCGATGCCGGGACCACCGACCCCGACGGCGGCCGGATCGAGCGCGACGCCGGGGGCGAGCCCACCGGCGTGCTCCGGGACAACGCGATTCCGCGGCTCCTGGAGGCGATCCCGGCGCCCGGCCGGGCCGAGCGGCGGGCGGCGCTCCACGAGGCCCAGGCGGCGCTCCACCGGCTCGGGGTCACCGGCGTGCACACGGTGGAGCCGGACTCCCTCGGCCTCCTCGAGGCCGTCCGGGCCGACGACGGGCTCCGACTGCGGGTGCTGCAGCACCTCCCGCTGGCGAAGCTCGACGACGCCATCCGGCTCGGGCTCCGGAGCGGGTTCGGCGGGCCGTGGCTCCGGATCGGCGGCGTGAAGATGTTCCTGGACGGCGCCCTCGGATCCCGCACCGCGTGGCTCCGCGCGCCGTACGAGGACACCGACGACCGGGGGCTCCGGACGCTGGAGCCGGACGTCTTCCGGGACGCGGTCCGCCGTGGCTCGGAGGCCGGGCTGGCCATGGCCGTCCACGCCATCGGCGACGCCGCCGTGACGCTGGCCCTGGAGGTCCTGGCCGGCCACGCGGACGCGCTGGAGGGCCCCGTCCCGCACCGGATCGAGCACGCCCAGCTGATGGCGTCCGACCTCCTCGCCGGCGCCGCGACCGAAGCCCGGGGGGCACCGGCCGCCCGGCGGCGGGTGGTGCTGTCGGTCCAGCCGTCCCACCTGATGACCGACTGGCGGGCCGCGGACCGGCACTGGGGCGCCCGGGCCCGGTGGGCGTTCGCGCTCCGCTCCATGGAGTCCGCCGGGTACACGCTGGCCCTCGGCTCCGACGCGCCCGTGGAGCCGCCGGACCCCCGGCAGGGACTCTACGCGGCCGTCGCCCGCCGGGACCCGGACGGCGACCCGGCGGGCGGCTGGTTCCCGGAGGAGACGCTGAGCATGGACCGTGCATGGGCAGGGTTCACGACCGGGGCCGCCCGTGCGGCCGGCGACCCGCGGCAGGGTCGCCTTGCGCCGGGTTCGTTCGCCGACCTGGTCGCCTGGGAGCGCGACCCGCTGGCGGCGGCGCCCGGGGAGATCATGGGGCTGGAGCCCATGCTGACGATGATCGACGGAGAGGTGGTTTGGAGACCGTGAAATCGAGCTTGAGGACCAAGGTGGTCGCGACGCTGGGACCGGCCACGGCGTCCGCGGACAAGATCGAGTCGATCCTGAAGGCCGGGGCCAACGTGGTCCGGATCAACTTCGCGCACGGCACGCCGGCCGATCATCGGCAGACCGTGGAATGGGTGCGTGCGGCGGCCGAGGAGCTGGGGCGTCCCGTGGCGCTCCTCGGCGACCTGGCGGGTCCGAAGATCCGGATCGGCCACCTGAGCGAGCCCGTGGAGCTGGAGCCCGGCCAGGAGGTGGTCATCGCGCCGGAGGCCGAGGCCCGGGGCGACGAGCTGCCGTGCACGTACGCGGATCTGGCCGACGATGTGGAGGCCGACGCCCGGGTGCTCCTGGACGACGGCGAGATGGAGCTCCGGGTCGAGCGCGTCGAGCCGCCCCGGGTCATGGCGCGGGTTATCCGGGGCGGGCTGCTGAAGCCGAACAAGGGGCTGAACCTGCCGGGCGTGCACGTCAGCGCGCCATCGCTGACCGAGAAGGACCGGTCGGACCTCGAGCTGGCCATCGAGCTGGGCGTCGACTACGTCGGGCTCTCCTTCGTCCAGCGGCCGGCGGACATCGTCGGGCTCCGGGAGCTGATCCCCGACGACCTGCTGATCGTGGCGAAGATCGAGAAGGACGTGGCGGTGGAGCGGATCGAGGAGATCCTCGACGTGACCGACGCCGTCATGGTCGCCCGGGGCGACCTGGGCGTGGAGCTCCCGTTCGAGCAGGTGCCGGTCGTCCAGAAGCGGATCATCCAGATGGCCAACATGTACGGCCGACCGGTGATCACGGCCACGCAGATGCTCGAGTCCATGATCGAGCACGCGCGACCGACGCGCGCCGAGGCCAGCGACGTGGCGAACGCCCTGTTCGATGGCACCGACGCCGTCATGCTCTCCGGCGAGACGGCGGTGGGGAAGAACCCGGTCGTTGCCGTGGACGCCATGGTCCGGATCGCCAGGGAGATCGAGCGGACGGCGTCGTTCGTGGAGGGCCCGAAGTACGATGTGCCCATGCACAACTGGCTCCGGGCCGGGGCCACCCGTACGGAGCACGCTATCGCCGCGGCCACCGTCGAGGCGGTGAACCTGCTGGGCGCGCCGGCGATCATCACCCTGACCCGGAGCGGGTTCACCTCGCGCCTGGTCTCCAGCTACCGGCCCCCGGTCCCGATCCTCGGCGTCTGCCACGAGGACCGGGTCTTCCGGCAGCTGGCGCTGGTCTGGGGCGTCACGCCGTACAAGTGCGCGGACGCGCCCATGCAGGACTACGACGCCGTGCTCGACAGCGCGCTCCGTGCGCTGAAGGAGCTGGGGCTGGCCGAGACCGGCGACCGGGTCGTGGTCACCGCCGGCGTACCGTTCGCCGTCTCCGGCACCACGAACATGCTCCGGGTGGAGGAGCTGTGAGGCTCACCTTCCTGGGGACCGGCACCTCCTACGGGATCCCGGTCATCGGGTGCGACTGCCCGACGTGCACGTCCGGCGATCCCAGAGACGAGCGCACCCGACACGGCGCCCTGATCTCCGAGGGCGACGACGTGGTCCTCATCGATACGCCGCCCGAGCTCCGGCTCCAGCTGGTACGGGCCGGCGTCGGGAGCATCGACGCCGTCTGGATCACCCACTGCCACGCCGACCACATCTACGGGATGGACGACCTCCGGGCCCTCTCGGCGCACCACGGACGCCGGCTCGATCTCTTCACCGGCGCCGAGTGCCGGCACACGCTGGAGCGGAAGTTCGACTACATCTTCAGCGGGTTCACGCCGCCGCCGGGCACCACCAAGCCGCAGCTCGAGATCCGGACCGTGGAGCCGCTGGAGAGCGTCGACGCCGGGCCGTTCCGGTTCCGGGCGCTGCCCGTCCAGCATGGTCCCATGACCGTCCTCGGGTTCCGGGTCGGCGACCTGGGCTACGTGACCGACGCGAAGACGCTGGGCCCCGGCACCCTGGAGGCACTCGACGGCGTCCGCACGCTCGTGCTGAACGCCCTCTGGTTCGGGAACCCGCACCCCACGCACCTGAATGTGGAGGAGGCGGTGGAGCTGGCCGGCGAGATCGGCGCGGAGACGACGTACCTGACCCACATCACGCACCGGGTCCGCCACGAGGAGCTGGAGCGGCGGCTGCCCGACCACGTTCGACCTGCCTACGACGGACTCACCGTGGAGGTCTCATGACCGACGATCGCCTGACCCTCGACTACGGCAACATGATGGCCCCCCGGCTGAACGGACGCGGGCTCGAGCCGGGGACGCTGGCCGGGCTCGAGGACCGGTTCCGGGAGGTGCACCGGGACACGGAGTCGCGCCGTGCCGATGGCGAGCTCGGGTTCTTCGCGCTGCCCGAGCGGACCGGGCTGATCGACGAGATCGAGGCGTTCGCCGATGGGCCGGGGCAGGCGTTCGAGAATGTGGTGGTCCTCGGGATCGGCGGCTCCGCCCTCGGCGGGACCGCGCTGCTGCACGCGCTCCGGGGCCCCGACTGGAACGAGCGGACCGCCGAGGGACGGGACCACTTCCCGCGCCTCTTCGTCCTCGACAACGTGGACCCCGACACGGTCGCATCGCTCCTCGACCGGATCGACGTCCGCCGGACGCTGTTCAATGTGATCAGCAAGTCGGGGACGACCGCCGAGACCATGTCCCAGTACCTGGTGTTCCGGGAGCGGCTGCTCGAGGCGCTCGACGACCCCGACGCCGTACGCCGCCACCTGGTCTTCACCACCGACCCCGAGTCCGGCGTGCTCCGGCAGATCGCCGCCGACGAGGGCGTGGTCACGCTCCCCGTGCCCCGGAACGTCGGTGGCCGGTTCAGCGTCCTCAGCGCCGTCGGGCTCTTCCCGACCGCGCTGGTCGGGGTCGAGATCGACCGCCTCCTGGCGGGCGCCCGCGCCATGGACGAGCGCTGCCGCACGGATACGCTGGCCGGGAACCCGGCCGGGCTCTTCGCCGCGCTCCAGTGGCTCGCCGATACGGAGGCCGGTGCGCCGATCCACGTGATGATGCCGTACAGCGACCGGCTCTACTCGGTGGCCGACTGGTTCCGGCAGCTCTGGGCCGAGAGCCTCGGGAAGCGCGTGAGCCGCGACGGCGACGAGGTCTTCACCGGCCCCACGCCCGTGAAGGCGCTCGGCGCCACCGACCAGCACTCCCAGGTCCAGCTGTACATGGAGGGGCCGTTCGACAAGACGATCGCGTTCCTGGCCGTGGCCGAGCGCGATCGGGACGTCCCGATCCCGAGCCTGCACGGCGAGATCGAGGCGCTCGGCTACCTCGGCGGGCACACCCTCGGCGAGCTGCTGGACGTCGAGCGGCGGGCGACCGCCGCAGCGCTCGCCGAGCGGGGCCGGATGAACATGACCCTGACGCTCCCGCGCCTCGACGAGCACGCCCTCGGCGAGCTGCTCATGATGCTCGAGATCGCCACCGTCTACGCCGGCGGCCTCTACGGCGTGAACCCCCTCGACCAGCCCGGCGTCGAGCTGGGCAAGAAGCTGACGTACGGCCAGATGGGCCGCCCCGGCGTGGACCCCGCCGAGATCCCCGCGCCCGACCCGAAATGGGTGATCCGTTGAACCGGGACCGGGCCCGGAACCAGCTCGACCTGCTGGCCCGCTGGACCGATGAGCTGGCCCACGAGATCAAGAACCCGTTCCACGCCATGGTCATCAACCTGGAGCTGGTGAAGCGACGGGCGGGCGACGCCGAGGGGCTCCGGGAGCGGACGGTGGTGGTGGAGTCGGAGCTGCACCGGGTCCACGCCCTCGTCGACTCGGTGCTCCGGCTCGTGCGGCCCTGGCCGAAGACCGGCACCGTCGACGTCGACGCCGCCTTCGAGGCGCTGCTCCCGGCCGTACGGGCCCGGGCGGCGCTCCACCAGCTCGACTACGAGCACGAGCCGGGCGGCGCCACCGCGGCCATCGCGCCGGCGGATTTCGCGCTGATCCTCCTGAACCTGCTGGACAACGCCATGGACGCGCTCCCGGAGGCCGGCCGGCTCCGGACCCGGTTCGCCCGCGACGACGACACGGTGACCGTGCGCGTCACCGATGACGGCCCCGGCCTCGGCGCCCTCGATGGCGACCCGTTCGCGGCCGGCACCACGGGCCGGGAGGACCGGAAGGGGCTGGGCCTCGCCGTGAGCCGACGGCTCGCCCGCGACGCCGGCGGCGACCTGGTCGCGAGCGCGCCCCGGGACGGTGACGGAGCGGCGCTGATCCTCACCCTGCCGCGCCCGGGTTGACCCTTTCCGAGCCCGCCGGGTACCTTATCCGGGTCCGGGCCGCGGGCTGCGGTCGCCGCCGCACCGCCCGCTGTACCCGCCTTTTTTTGTCCCCGAGAACCGAGGTGTCGTACCACATGGCCGGAGCGGTCCTGATTGCGGACGACGAGAAGAACGTCGCCGAAGGTTTGCAGATGATCCTGTCCGAGGACGGCTACGACGCCGAGATGGCCACGGACGGGGAGGAGGCGTGGGCGAAGGTCCGGGAGAAGGACTTCGGTGTGGTCCTGGCCGATCTGAACATGCCGAAGCTCGACGGGCTCGAGCTCTTCGCGAAGATGCGGGACGCGGGGATCAGCAGCGAGTTCATCGTCATCACCGGCGAGGCGAGCGTGGACACGGCGGTGGAGGCCATGCGCCACGGCGCGTACGACTACCTGACCAAGCCGCTGGACGTGGATCGCCTGAAGGCACTGATCCCGAAGGCGCTGGAGAAGTTCGACGTCCGCACCTCCAACGAGCAGCTGCGCCGGAAGCTCGAGGGGATGACGAAGTTCGCCGACATGATCGGCCAGTCGGAGGAGATGCGGGAGATCTTCACGGTCATCGAGGCGGTGGCGCCGTCCGATGCCAGTGTGCTGGTCAGCGGCGAGAGCGGGACGGGGAAGGAGCTCGTCGCCCGGGCGATGCACGACAAGTCGAACCGCGCCAAGGGGCCGTTCATCGCCCTGAACTGCGGCGCGTTCCCCCGGGAGATCCTGGAGAACGAGCTCTTCGGCCACGAGAAGGGGGCGTTCACCGGGGCCACCGACGAGAAGGCCGGCGCCTTCGAGCTGGCCGACGGCGGGACGCTCTTCCTCGACGAGGTGGCCGAGATGGAGCCCGACGTCCAGGTCAAGTTCCTCCGGGCGCTCGAGCAGCGGGCCTTCCGCCGGCTCGGCGGGAAGAAGGAGATCAGCGTCGATATCCGGGTCATCGCCGCCACCAACAAGGACGTGGAGACGGCGCTCGAGGAAGGGCAGCTCCGGGAGGACCTCTACCACCGGCTCGCCGTGATCCCCATCGCGCTCCCGCCGCTCCGGCAGCGGGGCAACGACATCCAGCTTCTGGCCCAGGAGTTCCTGCAGCGGTTCGCCGAGGAGCACGAGAAGGAGGTGGAGGGGTTCACCGAGGGCGCGCTGGAGTACGTCCGCAGCTACGGCTGGCCGGGGAACGTGCGCGAGCTGAAGAACGCCGTCGAGCGCGCGGTCATCCTCGCCCACGAGGACCGGATCGAGGCCAGCGACCTCCAGCAGCGCCAGACGTCGCTCGAGGAGAGGGAGGCCCGGGTCCCCGTGGGCTCGTCTCTGGAGGACGCGGAACGTATCATGATGTTGAAGACGCTGGCGTTCACCAACGGGGACGTGAAGAAGGCCGCGAAGATCCTCGGGTGCACCCAGAAGAAGCTGAAGGAGACGGTCTCGGACGCCGTGAAGTAGCGGCGCCCATTCACAGGAGGCAGCAGCCATGTCGGAGAACGGCGAAGAGTACGTCATCATCGAGCACCGGTCCGGGGGCAGCTTCGGCACCTTCGTGTGGGGGCTCCTCATCGGCGCGGCGGCCGCGCTCCTCTACGCGCCCAAGTCGGGGCGGGAGACGCGGGAGGAGCTGACGGAGAGCATGGACCGCCTGCGCGACCAGGCCGAGGGCAGGGTCCGGGAGGCCCAGGACACCGTGACGGCGGCGGTCGAGGACGCCCGTCGCCAGTTCGAGGAGGGCATGGACACCGCCCGGAAGGCCGTGGAGAGCGGTCGCAAGGCGGTGAAGGAGTCCCGGGCCGAGGTGGAGCGCAGCGTGGAGGAGTCGAAGGAGGCGTTCCAGGCCGGCTACGAGGCGGCCAGGGCCACGGCCGGATCGGAGGAGGCCGAGGCCGGAGCGGAGTCGGGCGAGCCCACCGAGGAGTGAGCCCGGAAGCGGCACCCGAGTCGGGTGGCGCGGACCATCGTCCGACGACGGAGGTCGCGTCCGCCGGTGCGCCGATCCCGGCGCCATTGCCGGTGGAGAAGACGCGGCTCCGCCGGCTCCGCGAGTTCATGGGTGTGCTGGGCCGGGGCGTGTGGAGGAAGGGCGAGCAGGACAACATCTTCTTCCTGGCCGGCGCCATCTCCTTCGACGTGCTCGTGGCGTTCGTGCCGCTGGTGCTGGCGGTGCTGGGGATCGCCGGGACGTTCCTGAAGCAGGAGGAGATCCAGGCGACGCTGCTCCGCTACCTGAACCAGTCCGTCCCCCAGGCCGTGAACCTGCCGTACGAGCGGATCATCACGGACCTGGCCCAGAACAGCACCGGGATCCTCAGTATCGGTACCCTCTTCTTCCTCTGGATCTCGACCCGGCTCGTCGGCACGCTCCGGGTCGTGCTCCGGGAGATCTTCGACATGACCCACGGCCGCGGGATCGTCGAGGGGAAGATCTTCGACATCAAGATGGTCCTCATGGCGGGCACGCTGTTCGGCGTCAACTTCCTGCTGACGGTGGGGCTCCGGCTCGGGGCCGAGCTGGCCACCGACTACACGGGCATCCAGATGTCCGAGCTCCCGCTCCTCAGCCAGGCGACGGCGATCTGGCCCCAGCTCCTGGCGCTGATCACGCTCTGGGTGATGTTCCTGCTCATCTACCGGTACCTCCCGCCCCGCCGGATCCGGTGGAACACCGCCATCATCGCCGCGACCTTCACGGCCATCATGGCCGAGGTGCTGAAGTTCGGCTTCACCTGGTACGTCCAGAACGTGGCCCGGTTCGATGCGTTCTGGGGGAACGTGACCACCTTCGTGATCCTCGTCCTCTGGATCTATTACACGTCGCTAGTGTTCATACTGGGCGGGGAGGTGGCGCAGGTCGTGTCCATGTATCGGACCCGAAAGCGCCAGAGGATGCGACTGAGCTAGGAGGGCCGGTGCGACGCCACGCGGGCCACACGGTCACCCCGCTCCCGGTGGGCGGATGGCGGCACGCGTCGAGCACGGTCGCGGCGGTGCTGACGGTCGCGGTGGTGCTGACGGTCGCGGCCGCGCTGTCGCTCGGGGTGGGACCCGCGCCCGCGGCGGGCCAGTCGCCGACCTTCGAGACCGCCACGGGCCGCTCTGAGGACGGGGCGCCCGGCTTCATGGACGCGCCGCTCGACCCCGGTCGGCCGTACATCGTGATCCGGCTCGCCGAGAACCGGCTCCGGCTCGTGGACGGCCGCGACGTGATCTGGTCCGCGCCGGTGGCCACCGGGACCGGGTTCCGGCTCGAGGGCGCCGACGGGAGCTGGGCGTTCGACACGCCCCGCGGAGTGTTCCGCGTGGAGCGGAAGGAGAAGGACCCCGTCTGGATCATGCCGGACTGGGCGTTCGTGGAGGCCGGTGTGCCGGTCCCGCCGCCCGGCTCACCCGCACGGCGCCGGGAGGGGATGCTGGGCAGCACGGCGCTCTACATCGGCCACGAGCTGGCGATCCACGGGACGAACCGGCCGGAGCTGGTGCTGGACCCGGACCCGGACGCGCGGCGGGTGTCCCACGGCTGCATCCGGATGACCGACGAGGACGCGCGCCGGCTCTTCCACCACGTGGACGTGGGCACGCTCGTCCTGATCTACTGAACGACGTACATTGACGCACTGGACAGCAAAGGGTTGAATGGCGGACCGACGGGCGGATGGGAAGAAGGTGGTGGCGCGCAACAGGAAGGCGCGCCACGAGTACGAGATCCTGGACACGTACGAGGCCGGGATCGTGCTCCGGGGCCCGGAGGTCAAGTCCATCCGGGACGGGAAGGTCAGCCTGAACGAGGCGTTCGCCCGGATCGATGATGGCGAGGTGTGGCTCTACGGGATGCACGTGTCGCCGTACGACCCGGCAGCCCGGCAGAACCAGGACCCGACCCGGCCACGGAAGCTGCTCCTCAAGGGGGCCGAGATCCGGCGGCTCATCGGCTCGACCCGGGAGAAGGGGCTGGCGCTGGTCCCGCTGGAGCTGTACTTCCGTCGCGGCTACGCCAAGATCCTGCTGGCGCTCGGCCGGGGGAAGAAGCTGCACGACAAGCGTGAGACGCTGAAGCGGAAGACGCACGAGCGCGAGATGGAACGGGAGCTGAAGAAGTACACGCCATGACCGCATCGAAGATCGCCGGGGCCGCCCTCGCAACGATGCTGCTGCTGCCCACGGGTGCGCCGGGGCAGGGCAGCGCGCTGCCACCGACGCTCCACGTGGACGGTGTGGGCGAGCCCGTCTCGGTCAGTGTGGCGATGCACCGGGGCTACCCGGCCTACCCGGCCTGGACGCTCCGTAGCATCGGCGCCCGCGTCGACGGGACCGCCGGCGGAGCGCGCGTCATCTTCGGCGCCGACACGCTGGAGTTCGATGCCGGCTCGCCGTTCCTGACCGCCTTCGGCGAGGAGCACCAGCTGGTGGAGCCGGCATACCGGGAGGGCGGGATCTTCTACCTCCCGCACCAGTTCTACGCCGAGTGGCTCCCGACCACCTACCCGGACCAGATGGAGTACGTGGGCGGGCACCTGCGGCTGAAGTCGGCCGCGACCGGATCGTCGGCCGCGACCGGGTCGGGCGGGGCAGCGCCATCCGGGTCGCCCGCGTCCGGTACGGGCTCGGCCCCGCCACTGGTGGTGATCGACCCGGGGCACGGCGGCCCCGACCCGGGGCGGATCGGGCCCAGCGGGCTCAAGGAGAAGGATGTGGTGCTCCAGGTCGGGAAGCGGCTGGCCAGGGCGCTCGCCGACCGGGGCTACGAGGTCCGGCTCACCCGCACGACCGACACGCTGATCCCGCTCGAGCAGCGGGCCCACATGGCCAACGAGTGGCGGGGCAGCCGGCCGGGCCTCTTCCTCTCGATCCACGCGAACGGCGTCAGCGACGCCCGGGTCCGGGGCTTCGAGACCTTCTTCCTCTCCGACGCCCGGACCGAGGACGAGCGCCGGGTCGCGGAGATGGAGAACGCGTCGCTGGCGTACGAGTCGTCGAGCCGGGTCGTGGGCAGCGATGACATCGAGCTGATCCTGAACAACCTCCGGAACGACTTCTACCTCCGGGCGTCGCACAACCTGGCCGGCATGGTCCAGGACGAGTTCGGCGAGTTCCACCGGGGGAGCGATCGCGGGGTGAAGCAGGCGGGGTTCGTCGTCCTGATCGGCGCGTTCATGCCCGCGGTCCTGGTGGAGCTGGCCTTCATCTCCAACCCGCAGGAGGAGCGGCTCCTGGGCTCCGGCACCTTCCAGGTCGACGTGTCCGAGGGGATCGCCGATGCCGTCGACCGGTTCTTCGAGGAGAACCGCGACGTCTGGCAGGGCGCCCAGCCCGGCTCCAGATGAGGGTACCGTGACGCTGGAGCAGTCGCTGTTCGGCGTCACGTTCGCCAACCCCGTCCTCCTGGCCGGCGGGACCGCCGGCTACGGCCGGGAGGTGGCCGGCGTCGTCGATCTCGATGCCCTGGGCGGGCTCGTGACCAAGTCGGTCACTCCAGAGCCCCGGGCGGGCAACCCGCCGCTGCGGACCGCCGAGTACGGCGCGGGGATGCTCAACTCCATCGGCCTCGCCAATGTGGGGGTCGATGCGTTCCGGGCCGGGAAGCTGCCATGGCTGGCGAAGCGCGTCCGCCGGGCCCACGTCCTGATCAACGTCGCCGGGAAGATGGTGGACGACTACGTGGCCGTCGTCGATGGCCTCGATGACGCCGACGGCTTCCTCGGCTACGAGCTGAACGTCTCGTGCCCGAACGTGAAGGAGGGGGGCGCCGTCTTCTGCGCCCGGCGCGACCTGCTGGACGAGGTCGTCTCCGCCGTCCGGGCCCGGACCGACCGGCCGCTGATCGTGAAGCTCGCGCCGAACCTGCCCGACATCGCCGGCACGGCCGCCACCGCCGTCGACGCCGGCGCCGACGGGCTCACGCTCGTGAACACGTTCCCCGGGCTCCTCTTCGACCTGGAGGAGCGGCGCGCGGTCCTCGGGGCGGGGACCGGCGGGGTCAGCGGGCCGGGGATCCTGCCCATGGGTGTGCACGCCGTCTGGCAGACGGCCCGGCGGGTGGATGTCCCGATCATCGGCGTCGGAGGGATCCGATCGGGGGAAGACGCGGTACAGTATCTGCTCGCCGGAGCTTCGCTGGTGGAGGTGGGGACGGCCTCATTCGCCGATCCCCGGGCCGCCGAGCGGATCGTCGAGGAGTTGCGCCGCTACGGGCGGCGCCACAGCGTGGGCCGGGTGGATCGCCTGGTCGGAGCGGGTCGCGTGGACCCCGAGGAGGATGGATGAAGGATCTCATCATTGCGCTGGACCTGCCGACGGCGGAGTCCGCCCTGGAGCTGGTGGACACCCTCGGCGAGCCGGCCGGCTGGTACAAGGTCGGCGCCCAGCTGTTCACACGCGCCGGGCCGGAGCTGATCGCCGAGCTCAAGGGCCGGGACAAGAGGGTCTTCCTCGACCTCAAGTACCACGATATCCCCCACACCGTGGCCCGGTCCGTGGAGTCGGCCGCGGCGCTCGGGGTGGACATGCTGACCATCCACGCGTCCGGCGGCTCGGCCATGATGCGGGCGGCGCGGGAGGCCGTGGCCCTCGACGGGCCCACGCTGGTCGGTGTGACGCTCCTGACCTCGTTCAGCGCCGCCGACGTCGAGGAGGTCTGGGACAAGGAGCTCCGCTCGCTCCGGGACGATGTCGCCCGTCTCGCCGGGCTGGCCGCCGAGGCCGGCCTCGACGGCGTGGTCTCCTCGGCGCTCGAGGTCGAGGCGCTGAAGCGGCGCCACGGCGGCGACTTCCTGGTCATCACGCCGGGGATCCGCCCCGAGGGCGAGGCGCCCGAGGACCAGTCGCGGGTGGCGACGCCGGCCGAGGCGATCCTCGGCGGTGCCGACTATCTCGTGGTCGGGCGGCCGGTCCACGCGGCCGACGATCCGGCGGCGGCGCTCGCGTCGCTGCTGGCCGAGATCGCGGCGGCCCGGGAGATCGAGGCAGCGTGATGCGGACCGCGATCGTGCTGGCCCTCGGGCTCCAGCTCCTGGCCGTCCCGGCCGCCGCGCAGCAGGCCGATGACCTGACCCGGCTGCTGGACACGCTGGCCGACCTCTGGACCCGGGGCGACGCCGCCGCGCTGGCGGCCCACAGCGCCGAGTCCGGTCTCGACCTCGAGCTGCAGGGCGTGTCCATCGGGTCGCTGGAGGGTCGTCGCGCGGCCGCCGCCATCCGGCAGCTGCTGGCCGGCCAGGAGACGGTGGTCGTGGAGCGCGGCAGCGCCGCTACCGTGGTCGGCGCCGAGAACAGGGCGTTCGGCGAGCTGATCTGGAAGGTGCGCATGCCCGGCGCGGATGTGACCGAGAGCCGCAAGATCTTCGTCGCGCTGGTCCGCGAGGACCGGGAGTGGCGGATCTCCGAGATCCGGATCCTGCGGTAGGCACGACCCTACGCTGAAGACCTCACGCTGAACGGAAAGGACGTCGTGCAGGAAGCGCAGACCCCCGAGACGCCCGACCTCCCCGACACCGCCGCGATCGGCGACGGCCTCACCGAGGTGGCCGACAGCGTGGGGGCCCAGGTGAGGGCCGTGACCGGGTTCGACTGGACCGGGATCATCGACTGGCCGACGCTGACGGTCGACCTCGTCCGCGTCGCGTTCATCCTGGTGCTGGCGCTCGCCGCGTACCGGCTGCTCAAGTTCTTCACGAAGCGGCTCCAGCGGGAGGTCGAGGAGCGGGACCTGGTCCGCAAGCGGCAGCGGGAGCAGCGGGCCCAGACAGTGGCCAGCCTGCTGAACAATGTCGGCGCCATCGCGATCTCGCTCGTGGCCATCCTGATGGTCCTCGGGACGTTCATCGAGATCGGTCCGCTCCTGGCCGGCGTCGGCGTGCTCGGGCTCGCCGTCTCCTTCGGCGCCCAGTCGCTGGTCAAGGACCTGATCTCCGGGATGTTCATGCTCATCGAGGGCCAGTTCGCCGTGGGCGACGTGGTCCGGGTGCGGGACACGGCCGGGCTGGTCGAGAAGATCACGCTCCGGACCATCGTGCTCCGGGACGTGAACGGGATCGTCCACATTATCCCGAACGGGACGGTCGACACGCTCAGCAACCTGACCAAGGGGTGGTCCCGGGCGCTCCTCGAGATCGGCGTGGCCTACAAGGAGAACGTGGACTACGTGATGGCCGTCATGGAGGACGAGGCCCGGGAGCTGATGGAGGACGACAGGTGGAAGCCGCTGATCATGGAGCCGCCCGAGGTCCCCGGCGTCGAGCGGTTCGACGATTCGGCCGTCACCATCCGCGTCATGTTCAAGACGCTGCCCCAGCGGCAGTGGGACGTGGCCCGGGAGTACCGCCGCCGGATCAAGAAGCGGTTCGACGCCGACGGCATCGAGATCCCGTTCCCGCACCGCACCTTCTACTGGGGCGACGGGCAGGAGCCGAAGCCGGCCCGGCTGGCGAGTGACGCCGGCGGGTCCGCAGATCACGCAGGGGAGGGGGGTGCAGCGCCCGCCGACCGGGAACGCTGACTCCGCCGCGGAGTACCCACACGCCCCGAACACGGAATCGACCATCGTCGCATGGCACTGACCTTCTACAACACGCTGAGCCGCTCGAAGGAAGAGTTCGTCCCGCTGGAGGAGGGGAAGGTCGGCGTGTACGCGTGCGGGCCCACCGTCTACCAGCTGCCGCACATCGGGAACTACCGGACGTTCCTCTTCAACGACGTCCTCCACCGCTACCTGGAGTGGAAGGGGTACGACGTCACGTTCGTCATGAACCTCACCGACGTCGATGACAAGATCATCGGCCGGGCGAACGACGAGGGCGTCACCATCCGGGAGTACGTCGAGCCGTACATCGACGGGTTCCTCGCCGAGCTCCACAGGCTCGGGATCCGGGACGCGGACATCTACCCCCGGGCCACCGGGTCCATCGACGCCATGACGGACCTGGTCGAGAAGCTCCTGGAGAACGGCCACGCGTACCGGGCCGACGACGGCTCCGTCTTCTACGACATCACCTCGTTCGACGGCTACGGCAAGCTCTCCCGCATCCCCCTCGACGACGTGAAGCAGGGCGAGCGCGTCTCGTCCGACGACTACGAGAAGGAGGACGCACGGGACTTCGCGCTCTGGAAGGCGACCAAGCCCGAGGACCGGGAGGTGGACGCGGTGTGGGACGGGCCCTGGGGCACCTCGGGTCGCCCCGGCTGGCACCTGGAGTGCTCCGCCATGAGCATGCAGCACCTCGGCGAGACGTTCGACATCCATACCGGCGGCGAGGACCTGGTCTTCCCGCACCACGAGGACGAGATCGCCCAGTCCGAGGGCGCCACCGGGGAGCCGTTCGTCCGCTACTGGCTCCACGCACGGCACCTGCTCATGGAGACCGAGAAGATGTCGAAGTCGCTGGGCAACGTGGTCCGGCTCGGCGACGTCTTCCACGCCGACTACTCGCCCGCCGCCGTCCGCTGGCTCCTCATGAGCGCACACTACCGCAAGGAGCTCAAGTTCTCCTGGGACGGCCTCGACGACGCCCGGGCCGCCCTCCGCCGGCTCACCGACTTCCGCGACCGGCTCGAGGCGACGACCCCGCCTTCCGACATCGGAGAGGCCGCCGGTGACGCGCGTGACGACCCGGGCGCCGACTCGCCGGCCGGCGCCGAGCTCGCGCCGCTCGCCGAACACGCGCTCGCCGACTTCGAGGCCGCCCTCGACGACGACCTCAACGTCCCCGCCGCACTCGGCGTGCTCTTCACATGGATCCGGGAAACCAATACGGCGCTGGACAGCGCCGGCGGGTTCGCCGGGACCGACCAGGTGGCCGCCGCGCGGGACGCGCTCGGATCCATGGACGACGTCCTCGGCATCCTCGAGCTCGTCGACCGCGACGCCGGCTCCGACGAGGAGCTCGAGGCGTGGGTCGAGCAGAAGCTCGCCAAGCGGGCCCAGGCCCGCGAGGACCGGGACTTCGGCCGGGCCGACGCCATCCGGGACGAGCTGGCGGAGGCCGGGATCGTGGTCGAGGACACGCCCCGGGGTGCGAGGTGGAAGAAGGGGGATTAGGGCTGGTGGTGGGGCTCGGGGCTCGGGGCGCGGATCGGGATCGGGGCCGGGACGCGGATCGGGACGCGGCTCGGGCGCGGGGCGGGGGGCCGGTATGATCCCCCACAGATCCGGTCCGGGCGAAATCGTTGGGGGTTCCTGCACAGATATCGTTGCGAATGCCCCACGGATGGGTCCCTGACGAGATCCCTGGGGGATCGTGACCGATGGGTGTCGAGGATCCCCCACCGGTCGGCCGGCGGACGGATGCGTGGGGGATCGTAACCAGTGGTCCCGGGGGAATCGCCGGGGCGTCCGCCCACGACCCGACGCCGGGGGCCCTCGGGCGGGAAGTCGGGGGCGGTGGGCCCGGTTACGCCGGCTGGCAGTGAGCCGGTCCGCGGCAGCACGGGTCGGGGGCGGCCCGGTCTCCGTCGCCGCGTGGCGAGGCTCCCCGCGACGGCGCGAGTGGGGTAATCCCCGACTTGACGGCCTGCCCGCGCCGACGGAGGTTGAGGATCAACGACCGGGACTCCGTCTCCCTACCCACGGCCCCGGCATCGCCTCTATCCTCTGGAGGCTGCCATGGCAGGCATCGTGGGCTATGGCGCGTACATCCCGCGCAACCGGATCCGTACGGAGGAGATCGCCCTGCAGTGGGGGCAGGACCCCGAGACCATGCGGAACGGCCTCAAGCTCGAGGAGAAGTCGGTCCCCGGGCTGGATGAAGACACCATCACCATCTCCGTCACCGCCGGCCGCCGGGCACTGGCCCGGGCCGGGATCGACCCCGGGATGGTCGGTGCGCTCTATATCGGCTCGGAGAGCCACCCGTACGCGGTGAAGCCCAGCGGCACGGTAGCCGCCGAGGCGCTGGGGATCGGCCCGGAGGTGCACGTGGCCGACTTCGAGTTCGCGTGCAAGGCGGGCACGGAGGCGATGTTCGTGGCGCTGGGGCTGGTGGAGTCCGGACGGATGGATTTCGCCATGGGGATCGGTGCCGACACGTCGCAGGGGGCGCCGTCCGACGCGCTGGAGTACAGCGCCTCCGCGGGCGGGACGGCCTACATCTTCGGCCGTGACGGGCTGCTTGCCGAGGTGGTCGACGCCGTGAGCTTCACCACCGACACGCCGGACTTCTGGCGACGGGAGGGCGAGTTCTACCCCCGTCACGGGGGCCGCTTCACGGGCGAGCCCGCCTACTTCCGGCACGTGCTGAGCGCCACCCGGATGATCCTGGACCGGACGGGCCTCGAGCCCGGCGACTTCCGGTTCGCCGTCTTCCACATGCCGAACGGGAAGTTCCCGCTCAAGGCCGGGAAGACGCTGGGGTTCACCATGGAGCAGATGGAGCCCGGCTGGATCGTTCCCACCATGGGCAACACCTACTCCGGTAGCTCACCCACGGGGCTGGCGGCGGCGCTGGACGTGGCGGACCCGGGCGACCGGATCCTGATCACGTCGTTCGGCTCCGGCGCCGGGAGCGACTCGTTCGTCTTCGAGTGCACGGAGCGCCTCCCGGAGGTCCGGGACCGGGCGCCCACGGTGCGCGCCATGCTCGACGCGGATCACCGGTACCTGACGTACGGCGAGTACGTGAAGTACCGGGAGAAGATCCGCATGAACGACTAGCCGGAGGGAACCGATATGCGTGATGTAGCGATCGTAGCAGCGGGGATGACGCCCTTCGGCGAGCTGTGGGACTCGAGCCTGCGGCAGATGTTCGCCGATGCGGCGCTGGAGGCGCTGGAGGCCGCCGGGGCCGACCACCTGGACGCCCTCTACGTCGGCAACATGTCCGGCGGCCAGTTCGTGGGGCAGGAGCACCTGGGCCCGCTCATGGCCGAGCAGATCGGGATGAGCGGTGTGCCGGCCATGCGGGTGGAGAGCGCGTGCGCCTCGGGCGGGATGGCGCTCCGGCTGGCGTACATCGACGTGGCGTCGGGCACCAGCGACCTGGTCCTGGCGGCCGGCGTCGAGAAGATGACCGACGGCGCGGACGTCACCAACGTCCTCGCCACGGCCGCCGACCAGGAGAACGAGGTCTACCACGGGATCACCTTCCCGGGGCTCTACGCCATGATGGCGCGGGCGCTCATGACCGAGCGGGGCGCCACGCGGGAGGACTTCGCCCACGTCGCCGTCAAGAACCACCGGCACGGGGCGCTGAACCCGAAGGCCCAGTACCGGCGGGAGCTCAGCGTCGACGACGTGCTGGGCTCCGCGCGCGTCGCCGACCCGCTGCGGCTGCTGAACTGCTCGCCGGTGAGCGACGGCGCCGCGGCCGTCCTCGTCGTGCCCCTCGACCGGGCCCGCGAGTTCACCGACACGCCCGTCCAGATCGTGGGCAGCGGCGTGGCCACCGCGCCCATGGCGCTGGCCGACCGGGCGGACCTGACGCGCCTGAACGCCGTACGGCATTCGGCGGAGCGGGCGTACACGGCGGCGGGGATCGGCCCGACGGAGATCGACGTGGCCGAGGTCCACGACTGCTTCTCCAACGCCGAGATCATGTGCATCGAGGCGATGGGGCTCACCGACGGGTGCAACCCGATCCAGGCCGCCGCGTCGGGCTACACCGCGCTGGGCGGGACGCGCCCGATCAACACGAGCGGCGGGCTCAAGTCCAAGGGGCACCCCGTGGGCGCCACGGGCATCGCCCAGGCCATCGAGATCTTCGAGCAGCTCCGGGGCACGGCCGGCGACCGTCAGGTCGACGGCGCCCATATCGGCGCCACCCAGAACATGGGCGGCTCCGGAGCCAGCTCCGTCGTCCACGTGTTCCGGAGGGTATGACCATGCCGAGCCCGAGATACTGGAGGGAGGTCCCGGCCCGCTACCGGCTGGAGGGCGTCCGGTGCACCGAGTGCGACCACGTCGCCTACCCGGCCCGACAGATCTGCCCCGCGTGCCGGAGCCGGGCGCTGGAGGCGGTCACGCTCACACCGCACGGGACGGTGGTCACGTCCACCGTGATCCACGTGGCGCCCGACGACCTGGCCGACCAGGCGCCGTACGCCATGGCCATCATCGAGACGCCCGAGGGCGCCCGGCTGATGGCCCAGGTCGTGGACTGCGACCCGGACGACGTCGCGCCCGGGATGGCCATCGACCTGGAGTTCCGTCGGATCCGGCGCGAAGGCCACGCCGGGATCCTCTGCTACGGCCACAAGGCCATCCCCGCCGGGAGGTGAGCATGCGCGAGGTCCGCGTGAAGGCGAAAGTCAGCGAGGAGCACTTCCGGGCGTACCAGGCCGAGGCCCGCCGCCAGGGCGTGCCCGTGGAACGGCTGATCCAGCAGACCGTGAACTGCCTGCTGGAGGAGCTGGAGCGTGAGGAAGCCGAGTGCAGGGAGGCGGTCTCGGTGAGCTGACGGGGAGCGAGACCCCGCTGGACGCCGCAGCGCGGCGCCTCCGAGAGCTGACGGGGGGACTCGAACCCCCAACCGCCTGATTACAAATCAGGTGCTCTGCCAGTTGAGCTACGTCAGCGAATCCGATAATCTTATGGCGTGCAACTAGATAGTATGCCTGCTGTATGTCAGCCTGCATGTCAGTCGAGCACGCCACCGACTGGCCTGCGCTCGGCGGGCCGGAGCCGAGCAGATGTCCGGCGTAAAGGAGAGTCTAGTCACAGCAGGCGACCGTCGGCAAGGCGTCAGCGCCCACTTCCGTTCGAGGGGCCTGCTGAAGTCACCCCCCGCGCTCCAATGCCTCACGGACTTCGGCCAGGAACCGAGACGGGCCGTCGGCGACGCGCCACCCGTTCCGGGTTTCATAGAAGCCAGAGTATAGCAGGTGCACGGCCCTTCTCGCCCGCGAAATTGCGACGAAGAATTTGCGCCGGTCCTCA
>JBPRGE010000005.1:0-19595 GCA_051418035.1 Candidatus Longimicrobiales bacterium M2_2A_002 | reverse complement strand
TCGATGTGGTCGGTGGCGGCGGCCATGGACGAGATGATCGTCGTATCGCTGATGGGCGAGGAGTGGTCGCCGAAGATTCCGCCGGCCAGGGACGCGGCGACGAACGGCGCCACGGGCCAGCCCAGCGTCATCGCCGCGGGCACGGCGATGGGCAGCATGATGGCGAACGTGCCCCAGCTGGTGCCGGTGGAGAACGCCACGAACGCGGCCACCAGGAAGACCAGCGGGAGGAAGACCACGGGCGGGAGCGTACCGGCGGTGACCTGGGCCACGTAGGGCCCGGCGCCCAGGGCGTCCGTGACGGCGGCCAGCGCCAGCGACAGCCAGAGCACGGTGGCCATGTTGATGAGCCCGCCGGCGCCCCGGAGCCCGACCTCGGTCAGCTCGTCGGCGGTCGCCCGTCGCGCGGCCAGGATCATGATCCACGCCACCACGAGCCCGGTCAGGACGGCCCAGAGCACGCTGGTCGAGCCGGACCCCGCCCGCAGGTCGCCGCCGCCGGTGATGTAGAGCCCCACGGGCATCATCAGCACCATGGCCGCGATCGGGACGATCATGAACAGCGGGCTCGCCGGCCCGCCCTCGGTCTCCGGCTTCAGCACCTCCGGGTCGAGCATCGGCGACGCGTCGTCCCAGAGCAGCTTGCCCTCCTCCTTCGTCCGTCGCTCGGCGGCCTTCATGGGCCCGAGGTCGAGCCCCGTGGCGATGGTGATCCCGGCCAGGACCACGGCGGTCAGCGCGTAGAAGTTGAGTGGGACCGCCGAGACGAGCGTGCCCAGCGGGTCGCGGACCTCGAGCTCGGTCAGGATCCCCAGGATGTAGGCGCCCCACGCGTTGAGCGGGATCAGGATGCAGACGGCCGCCGACGTCGTGTCGATGATGTAGGCCAGCTTCTCCCGCGACGTCCTGTGGCGGTCGACCAGCGGCCGGGCCACGGAGCCGCTCACCAGGATCGTGATGTTCGACTCGATGAAGATGATCAGGCCGATCACGTAGGCCAGCAGCTGGGCACCCTTCGGGCCGGTGACCCACTCCCGCTCCTCGAGCCACTCCACGAACCCCTTCACCCCGCCCGACAGCTCCACGGTCGCGATCAACGCCCCGATGAAGAGCGCGAAAGAGGATCACGCGCGTGTTGTCGGGACTGCCCAGCACCGCGATCGTCTCCTCGATGGCCCGGGCCGCGCCGGTGGCGGGGTTCCACCCCTCGACCACGGTCCAGCCGATCCATACGCCGGCGGCCAGCGACAGGTAGACCTGTCGGGTCCAGATGGCCAGGACGATGGCCAGGAGCGCCGGGAGCAGGGAGATCCAGGAGGGGTCGGGCATGGCGCCGAACGTAGGGCGGCGGCGGTCGCCGCGAAAGCGGGGCGCCGTGGAACCCGGAGCCGGGCGTGTGCAGACACGGACGGGGATACGCCCGGGTCTCGTTCGAGG
The DNA here is from genome assembly GCA_051418035.1 of Candidatus Longimicrobiales bacterium M2_2A_002. Taxonomy (GTDB): domain Bacteria; phylum Gemmatimonadota; class Gemmatimonadetes; order Longimicrobiales; family RSA9; genus JAWVYT01. The sequence goes on along the minus strand of JBPRGE010000005.1, from coordinate 18,158 downwards.
CCGGGCGCTCCGGTCCCGGCACGCGCCGTGCACCCGCCGAACCGTCACACGGCGCCGCGGGTACCATACTCCGGCTGGCCGGGCGGACGGCCGCGCCCATCGGTGTTGCACGACGGTTACCGCCCCAGGACCCCGACGACATGGACGAGCCCCAGGATCCGGCAGAAGACCTCGAGGAGACCTCCGTGACCGAGCTCATTCTGCGGCTGGCCCATCACGACGAGCGGGCGCTCCGGGCGCTGCTCCACCGCCGTCAGCGGTGGGCCGACGCCGTGCTCGGCCTGATCACCCACCTGGGCGGCGCGACCGTGTCGATCCTCGTGGCCGTGATCGTATGGCTCGCCGTGCCCCCGCTCTCCCGGGCAGGGCTCCTGGGCGCGTTCGCCCTGGCCTTCTCCCACGGCCTGGTCCAGCTGATCAAGCGGACGGCCAACCGCCCGCGCCCCCGGATGCCGCCCGGGCTCGAGACGCTGGTCCGGACGCCCGACCGGTTCAGCTTCCCGTCCGGCCATTCCGCCGCCGCGCTGGCGGTGGGGCTGCCCATCGCGCTGGCCATCGGCGGGATCTGGGCGTGGGTGATCCTGGGGCTCGCCCTGACCGTGGGCTTCAGCCGGGCGTACCTGGGCGTTCACTACCCGGGCGACGTGCTCATGGGATGGCTGCTGGCCCTCGCCGGGATCTGGGTCGGGGTGCTGCTCGGGATCTGAACCGGTCGCATGAGCGCTCGTCCGCAACACCGGTTAAGACCTCTTCACCTTCAGCTAACCTCCACTTCATCCCCCGTCCGTTATGGTTGGATCGAACGGGGCGGACCGCGACCGGGTCTGCCGGCTGCGGACCCTCCGTTACGCTGACCGGAGATCATCGTCGAAATAGTGAGGGGCCGGACGATCGGGCGGTGCCCGAAACAGGCCCAGGACCCGAAAGAGAGGAGCAGGACATGCGAAAGATACTCGTGCTCGCAGCAATGCTGCTGGCGTTCCCGACGATCGCAATGGCGCAGGGCCAGCACGGCCAGATGCAGCAGCAGCAGATGCAGCACATGCAGCAGATGCAGCAGCACATGGACCAGATGATCCAGCACGTGGGCCAGATGCAGGAGCGGCTGCAGGCCATGGAGCAGCACATGCAGCAGCGGATGCAGGGCGACATGCAGCGGCAGATGACGGAGCAGCAGATGCGTCAGCACCGCCACATGCAGCAGCTGGCTGGCTCCATGCGGGAGATGACGGGCCAGATGCGGCAGACCATGATGCAGGTCCGCGAGATGGCCCAGGACCCGGCCATGCACCAGGATGGCGAGATGCAGCAGCAGATGGAGCGACTGCGGGAGCACATGCAGGCGATGGTCGACGACATGAAGGCGGGCGTGCAGGCCATGGAGCGGATCCAGCAGCGGTCCGAGCAGGCGGGCGAGACGCCGAGCGGCGGGCAGTGATCCGTAGCGGGCAGGGCAGGAACATGGCCCGGGCGAGCGTCATCATGCTGGCGCTCGCCTTCGGGCTGGCCGCACCGGGGACCGCGCAGGATCTGCGGTACACCGGCTCCGTGGGGTACGCCACGGGATCCTACACGTTCGCCGAGCAGACTTCCTCGGTCTCGATCCTGAACGGGCTCTCGCTCGACGCCGACCGCTGGTCGGTCTCCGGGTCGATCCCGCTGATCATCCAGAACAGCGGGGACGTGACCTACGTGGGCGGCATGCGGGTGCCCACCGGCTCCGGCCGGGACGGGATGGGCGACCGCGGCTCCATGGACTCCGGAACCACCGGGCGCTACGAAGCGACGCTCGGCGACCCCGTGATCCGCGGCGCGTTCACGCCCTTCGAGGGGTTCGGCACGCTGCGCGTGGTGGAGATCCAGGCGGCGGCGAAGGTGCCCGTCGCCGACCCGGCCACCGGTGTCGGGACCGGGGAGTGGGATGTCGGGGGCGGCCTGTCCGCCGGGCTGGGTTTCGGCTCGACGTTCCTGTTCGCCGATGCCGCCGTCTGGAGCCCCGGTGACCTGCCGGATACCGAGCTCCGCTCGTACGTGACCGGCTCCATGGGGGTGGGCCGGCCGCTGGGCGGCGACTGGAGCGGAGTGGCCTCCGTTTCCGCGGCGTCATCGATGCTGGACGGCGTCCAGGGCCCGGTGTCGGCCTCCGGTGGCCTCAGCTACCGGCTGAGCGACCGGGGCCGCATGAGCTTCGGCCTGTCCGTCGGGCTCACGGAGTCCGCCCCCGACCTGGCCATCTTCCTGGGCTGGTCGACCTAGCGCCGGACGCCGGCGGCTCCACCGTCACCCGCTCGCCCACCGTCCGGTCCATGAGCTCGAAGATCCGGCGGTACTCGTCGGTCCACGCGTCGGGCGCGACGAAGCCGTGGCCCTCCACCGGGAAGACGGCCAGCTCCCAGTCCTCCTTGCCCAGCTCGATCAGCCGCTGGGAGAGGCGGACCACATCGGAGAAGTGGACGTTGGTGTCGACCATCCCGTGCAGCATCAGCAGGTGCTGGTCGGGGCCGAAGCCCTCGGCGAAGTAGATCGGCGACGACCGCTCGTACGCCTCGGGGTCGTCCTGCGGCTGGTTCAGGATCCGGCTCGTGTACCAGTGGTTGTAGTGGGCCCAGTCGGTGACGGACCGGAGCGCGGCGCCCGCCCTGAACGTGTCGCCGGCAGTGAACAGCGCCATCAGCGTGATGAACCCGCCGTAGGAGCCGCCGTAGATCCCGATCCGGTCCGGGTCGATCCCCTCCTCGGCCACCAGGTAACCGGCGCCATCCACCTGGTCGCTCAGGTCGGCGCCGCCCATCCACCGGTAGATGGCGGTCCGCCAGTCCCGACCGTAGCCGGCCGAGCCCCGGTAGTCGATGTCGAGCACCGTGTAGCCCATGGCGGCCAGGTAGTGGTGAAACATGTACTCCCGGAAGTAGCCCGACCAGCCGTGGCTAACGTTCTGGAGATAGCCGGCGCCATGGACGAACACGACCGCCGCGCCATTGGGCTCCGCGCCCATGTCGGCCGGCCGGTAGATCTGGGCCGGGACGCGGGCGCCGTCATCGGCCTCGAACCGGATGATCTCGGGCTCGAGCCACGGGAACGTCAGCCACGTCTCCGTCGGCGACACGGTGACCTGCTCCAGCTCCGACGCCCGCTCGAACGGGGCGACGAACAGCTCCGGCGGACGGTTCGCGCGGGAGACGACCAGAGCGAGCCGGTCGCCGTCGGGCGATGGTGTCGCCGAATACTCCCCGTCGCCGGTGGTGATCTGCGTCAGGGCACCGCCATCGAAGTCCAGCGTATGGAAGTGCGTGTCGAACGGCGACGTCCGGCTGGTGTGGAGGTGGAACCGGTCGGCACCGTCCGGGATCGAGACGTCCCGGACCTCCCACTGCCCGGACGTCAGCTGCCGCCTGTCGGAGCCGTCCGCCTCCACGGCCCACAGGTGCGCCCACCCGGTGGCCTCGCTCACGAAGTAGACCCTGTCGGTGTCGGGGATCCAGCCGACGCAGCCGCCGCCGGACCCGCTGAAGCACGGGCCGCCGACCCACGCCTCGTCCGTCAGCTCGTCCAGCAGCGTGAGCTCGCCGGTGGCCGCGTCCAGCGACCAGAGCCAGCGGGTCTTGAAGTCGTACGCGATGGACTGGACCAGACCCAGCGTCCCGTCGTCGTTCCAGCCGACGAACGCCGCGCCGAAGAGGTCGGGCTCGCCGGATTCCTCTGCCAGCGAGTCCGCGGACGCCGGGTCCCTGACCGCAGGGTCGGGCACCAGCTCCAGCCACGCGATCGCGCCGGTGGCCACCTCGAGCAGCCCGACCCGGGTCGTGCCCTGGGCGTCGCCGACCTTGGACCGGGTATCGAGCCCTTCGGTGTAGCCGGTCTCGTTCACCCACTCGGGCACCATCACCTGCTCCGAGGCGGCGGCCGGCGTGTAGGCGGTCACGACGACGTGGGTGCCGGCCGGGTTCGGGCTCAGCGCCCGGACCTGCTCCGTCTCGCCGAGCCAGACCGTCTCGGGCTCGTCGGCCTCCCGCTCCTCCTCGCGGGCCTCCCGCTCCGCCTCCCGCTCCTTCTGCAGCCGGACGTGCTCGAAGAGCTCCTCCTGCTGCGCCTCCAGGAACGCCTCGCGTCCCTCAGCCTCCTCGTCCTCCGGCGGCTCCGGGCCCTGCCGGATATCGGTGAGCTGCGTGATCCCGCCGCCGTCCAGGGCCAGGGCGAAGAGATGGCCGTCCCGGGTGTAGAAGACCCGGTCCCCGGTCGCCGCGAACGACGGCGACTCCTCCCGGGCGCCGGTGTCCGTGAGCCGACGCACCGACTGCGTCGCCCGTTCGACGACGTAGAGGTCGCCGCGCACGGCGGTGACCCGCCGGCTCCGGTCGTCGGAGATGTCGCCGCCGGAGAGGAGCGGGGCCAGGGAGTCGGGGACCTCATCAGCCACGAGCTCCGGCTCGCCGCCACCCGCCGGGACCCGGTACAGCTGCCGGTCCTCGTGCCACGCACGGCCGCCGGGCAGCCACTGGAAGTAGATCCACTGCGAGTCGTCGGTCCACGTGACGCGCTCGGGGTCCTTACCCACGAGCTCGTGGCCCCGCATGATGCTGCGGATGCTCAGATCGAACGCCTGGTCGGCGGCCGGCGGCGGCTCCAGCTCCGCCACCTGCTGAGCGTACGCGGGCGTGCCCGCGAGCCAGAGGCCGGCCGCCAGCAGCGCCCCGGCGGAGAGCCGGACGGCGGCCCCGAAGATCCTCTTCATGAGCCCAGCTGCTTCCACAGGTAGGCGTACGTGATGGCGGTCTGCCGCGCCCGCTGCTCCGGCGTGACACCGCTCCCGTGGCCGCCCTCGGTGTTCTCCCAGTAGAAGACCCCGTGCCCCATGTCCATCATCTTCTTCGCCATCTTCCGGGCGTGCCCGGGGTGGACCCGGTCGTCGCGGGTGGTGGTGTAGAAGAGCGGCCGGGGGTAGTCCACGTCGGCGCTGACGTTGTGGTACGGGGAGTACTCCCGGATGTACGCCCACTCCTCCGGCTTGTCCGGGTTGCCGTACTCCGCCATCCAGCTCGCGCCGGCCAGCAGCTTGTTGTACCGACGCATGTCCAGGAGCGGGACCGCCGCGACCACGGCGTCGAACAGGTCCGGCCGCTGCGTCATGGCTACACCCACCAGCAGCCCGCCGTTGCTCCCGCCCTGGATGCCCAGGTGGTCGGGGCTCGTGACACCCCGCTCGATCAGGTCCTCGGCCACGGCCAGGAAATCGTCGTACGCGCGCTGGCGGTTCTCCTTCAGCGCCGCCCGCCACCAGGCCGGACCGAACTCGCCGCCGCCACGGATGTTCGCCAGGACGTACACCCCGCCCCGCTCCAGCCACGCCCGGCCGACCGTCCCGCTGTAGAACGGGGTCCGCGAGATCTGGAACCCGCCGTACGCCGTGAGGAGCGTGGGGTTGCCGCCGTCACGGGCCATCCCCTCCGCGTGCACCACGAAATACGGGATCTCCGTCCCGTCGGCCGACGTGGCCCAGTGCTGCTCCACCACCAGCCCGTCGGCGTCGAACCACTCGGGCGAGCGCCGGACCTCGCGGATGCCTCCGTCCTCCTCGGCCAGGTACAGCGTGGTCGGCTGGGTGAAGCTGGCGTAGGTGAAGAAGAACCGGTCGCTGTGGACATCCGCGGCCGCGATCCCGATGCTGCCGAAGTCCCGGGTCTCGACCCGCTCGCCGACCCAGTCGCCGTCCACGCGCCGGAAGCGCCAGAGCTGCTCCCGGACGTTGTCCAGGATCGTGACCAGCAGGTGGCTCCGGGTGGTCACGGGCTGCTGCACCGTCCGCCGCGGCCCGGGCGCGACGACCACGTCGAAGTCCCGCGCCCCGGCCAGGAACCGGTCGTAGTCCATGGCGATGATCGAGCCCTGGGCGTACGTCGTGTCCCCGACCTCCCATGGCGACCGCAGGTAGACCACCAGCTGGTCGCCGAAGAGCGTCGGGTCCGAGTCGGTGGGCACGTCGAGCGCCGTGAGCTCCGTCCCGGCGACCACATACACCGTCCCGTCGAAGAAGCTCGGGCGATGCATGATCACCTGGTAGACCGTGTCCGGGGTCTCCAGCGACCCGACGAACACACCCATGTGGTCCCGCTCCGCCTCGAACACCGTGGTCGCATCGGCCAGATCCGTGCCCCGCTCCCACCGCTTCACGATCCGGGCGTACCCCGACGTCGTCAGGCTGCCCTCGCCGAAGTCCGTGCCCACCAGCAGCGCGTCCGGGCCGGCCCAGGCGACCGAGCTCTTCGCCTCCGGCAGCCGGAACCCGCCCTCCACGAACTCGGCCGCCTCCAGGTCGAACTCCCGCAGCTCCACCGCGTCCGAGCCGCCCCGGGAGAGCCGGACCATGCACCGACGGTTCTCCGGCGCCAGACACGAAGCACCGGCAAACGACCACGGGACGTCCTCCGCCGCCGCCAGCGCGTCGATGTCCAGCACCGTCTCCCAGTCGGGCGCGCCGGCCAGGTACGCGGCCCAGCTCGTCCGCCGCCAGATGCCGCGCTCGTGATCCGCGTCCTGCCAGAAGTTGTAGAGCCGGTCGCCGATGATGGACGGATACGCGATCCGGTCGTCGGAATTCAGGATCTCCAGCGTCTCCTCGAACACCGGCTCGAAGACCGGGTGCTCGCGCAGCGTCTCGAGCGTGGCCTCGCTCTGCTCGGTGACCCACTGCATCGCCCGCTCCCCCTCCACCTGCTCCAGCCAGAGGTACGGGTCGTCGATCGCCGCGGTGTCGCCCTGCTGGGCCAACGCCGCCCGGGGGACGACGAGGGCTGCGGCCAGGAGTAGTGCGAAGCTCAGTGCACGTCGCATGATCGTTCTCCGGTCGTGATGGTCTGGTTCGTGTCGTGGCCGGGCCCGCTGCCTCGGCGCGTGCCACCCGTGTGTTCGACGCGCGAGCGGCGCCGAGCGTTGGCGCCCGTGACGTGGAACTTGACACCCGGCGCACGTCGGCCCCACTTTGTTCGATACGCGAACAAAGTCTGCGCGGCTGGCAGGGCGTCAGCGCGCAGCGGTCTTACAGCGCCTCCTCAGGAGAGAGACGACATGCGTCCGGATCCCGTGCACCGCCCAGCCCCGGCCCGTCCGGCCCGGCTGTTTACCCTCCTCCTTGCTGCCGCGTTCCTGGTACCGGCGGCTGCCAGCGCTCAGGCGAATCGGGTGGAGATCGTGTCCGACTCCTCCGGGTCCCGGATCGTGGCCGACGGCCAGGAGGTCTTCGTCAAGGGTGTGAACTGGGACTACTTCCCGATCGGGACGACGACGACCTACAACTTCTGGGCGCGGCCGGACGACTTCATCCGGCAGGCGTTGGATCGCGAGATGTCGCTGATCCAGGCCATGGGCGGCAACGCCATCCGGGTCTACAACGGGATTCCGCCCCGCTGGGTGGAGTACATCTACGACACCTACGGGATCTGGAGCATCGTCAACCATCCGGTGGGCCGGTACGGTGTGACGCTTTCGGGGACGTACATCCCGAACACCGACTACTCGGACGAGACCGTCCGCCGGATGCTCCGGGACGAGGTGCTGGCGCTGGTGGACGAGTTCCAGGGGACCCGGGGTCTCCTGATGTGGCTGCTGGGCAACGAGAACAACTACGGGCTGGAGTGGAGCTCGGCGGAGACCGAGGACCTGCCGGCGGGAGAGCAGTACCGGGTGAAGGCCCGGTACCTCTACTCGCTGATGGGTGAGATCGTGGACGCGATCCACGCGCAGGACCCCAACCGCCCCGTAGCCATGGCGAACGGGGACCTCCAGTACCTCGACATCATCGCGGAGGAGGCGCCGAACCTGGACGTGTTCGGCGCGAATGTGTACCGGGGCATCTCGTTCCGGGACTTCTTCGAGCGGGTGGATCAGGCCATGGGGATCCCGGTCATGTTCACCGAGTTCGGCGCCGACGCGTTCAACGCGCGGACGCTCCAGGAGGACCAGGTCATGCAGGCCCGGTACCTGATCGGCCAGTGGGAGGAGATCTACGCGAACGCCGCCGGGAACGGGCTGGTGGGCAACTCGGTGGGCGGCCTCACGTTCCAGTGGAGCGACGGCTGGTGGAAGTTCGGCCAGGACAGCCGGCTGGACATCCATGACACGAACGCGTCGTGGGCCAACGACGCGTACCCCGAGGATCTCGTGCCCGGGCAGAACAACATGAACGAGGAGTGGTGGGGGATCATGGCGAAGGGCCCCACCGACGCCTACGGCCAGTACGACCTGTATCCCCGCGCGGCGTTCTACGCACTGAAGGAGATCAACGAGCTGGACCCGTACGCTCCGGGGGTCGACCTGACCGCGATCCGCAGCCATTTCGGCTCCATCACGGCGTCGGAGGCGGCGCTGGCGGCACGCGGTGACCGGGCGGCCCTCCAGTCGGCGTTGAGCAGCCTGGCCCGCTTCGACGGCCTCCGCCTCGAGCTCGAGACCTACAGCACCGGCGGGGACCGTATCCGGACCCCGGAGGAGGCGACGGCGGGGAGCGACCTCCGTCCCTCGTCGCAGGGCTTCGACACCAAGCAGTCGCTGTACCTCGACTTCGCGTCGAGGCCCGCCCCGAACGTGCGTGCGGACGTGGCGGTCAACGTGGTCGGGAACGTGCCGGAGAACCCCATCGACGAGCTCTTCTACGAAGCGCCGGCCCGTCCCCGGCAGGTGACCGCCGACGGGCAGCTGGTCCAGACGCAGTTCGACCGCGTGCGGATCTACTCGGGCAGCTTCAGCTGGGACGAGCCCTACTTCCGGGTGGATGGCTTCTACCGCAGCGGTCACTACCACTGGGGCTACGAGGGCGACTTCTTCAACCTGTACCGGGAAGCCAACTACGGCCCGAACATCGACATCTACAACGGCGTCGCGCCGGTGGGCGTGGAGTTCACCGGGAAGCGGAGCCTGGACGGTCTCAAGCTCGCGTTCGGCCCCGAGCTTTGGTGGGGCGCCAACCCGGCCGCCATGGCCATGTACACGCGCCAGGTGGACGAGTGGACCATCTCTGCGGTCTTCCAGGAGGACTTCGAGCGGAAGAGCCAGGTGGTCAGCTCCTTCGCCATCCCCCAGCCGCTGGATCGGCGGGCCACGCTGACGGTCGAGCGGTCCGTCGGGCCGTTCGGCGTCCAGCTGGGCGGGATCTGGTCGGGGTCGCCGCTGGTGGGCCGGACGTTCCAGCTCGTCGACCGTCAGCCCGATGGCAGCTACCGGGTGCTCCAGGACCAGATCAAGGACTCGGACACCTTCGGCGGAAAGGCCAAGATCACGCTCAGTCGGGGCCGCATCAACTGGTACGCCCTCGGATCGGCCACCGGGGTGGTGGCCAACGGCGGGTACGACCAGACCCAGACCTTCACGGGGTGGGCGCTCAAGGACAACGGGAGCGGGAACCAGTGGCAGGTGCTGAGCGGGTTCACGTACAACGTCGGCAGCAACGTGCAGATCGCACCCAACTTCAAGTGGCAGAAGCCCATCGTCGGTCCGATCCCCACCGACGCGCCCCCGCCGGCCCGACCCCGGAACATCCTGGACGATCCGTTCTCGGTCCGGGTCAACCGGGAGACGCTGGCCGGTGAGCTGCTCGTGACGTGGGACCCGACACCCGCCACGTGGATGTACGCCTGGGACAGCGACGTGCAGGAGGACGCTCCGCTGGCCGTGAGCGCCGGCTTCGTCTTCCGCCGCCACGAGACCACGGCGGACGCCGGGATCGGGATCCTGGCCGACGGGCGGACCCCGTTCGCCTTCCCCGGCGCCACCCCGGCCCGGGACCTCTGGGAGGCACGGGCCCGGATCGTCTCGAAGCGGAGCGAGGGGCTGAACCTGATCCTGAACGCCTTCTACGGGATCGGCGAGCCCAACGGCTCCGATGAGCGGAAGGTCACCCGCTACGGTGGCGACTTCCGGGTGGTGCGGGGCTCGGCGAAATTCGCGGGCTTCGCGAAGTTCGACGACTGGGGCCCGTACGACTACCACCGGGACTTCAACCTCACGTTCCCGATGCAGCTGGGCGCCGACCTGTCCTGGTCGCTGGGGATGCCCGAGTGGTTCGACGTGCCGGGCACGCGCTTCGGTGTGAGGGGCACCTATCGGACGCTGAACGAGTTCTCGCCCCGCTACTGCCCCGGGTTCACGCCCGGACCGAGCGGGACGCCCGTCTGCGACCCGACGGCTCCCGGCGACGAGGGGTCCGAGTGGGAGATTCGCACCTACTTCCACGTCGGGATGTGAACACCCGCTCCAACGACAGCCCTCGCCGGATCCGGGAGCTTCTGGCAGGCATGACGCTCCGCGAGAAGGCGGGACAGCTCACGCTGGTCAACGGTGGCGGAGGGCACGTCCCCGACCACCTCGCCGGGTCGATCCGGGCCGGCGAGGTCGGTGCGGTCCTGAACGAGGTGGACCCCGACGCCGTGGACGAGATGCAGCGGATCGCCGTGGAGGAGTCGCCCCACGGGATCCCGCTCCTCATCGGCCGTGATGTCATCCACGGCTTCCGTACGGTGTTCCCCATCCCTCTGGGGCAGGCCGCCACATGGAGCCCGGAGCGGGTCCGGCAGGGTGCCCGCATCGCTGCCCTGGAGGCCGCCCGGACCGGGGTCAACTGGACGTTCGCGCCCATGGTGGACATCTCGCGGGACCCCCGCTGGGGACGGATCGCCGAGAGCCTGGGCGAAGACCCGTACCTGGCGTCCGTCCTGGCCGCCGCCATGGTGGAGGGCTTCCAGGGGGATGACCTGACGGAGGACGGCCACATCGCCGCGTGCGCCAAGCACTTCGCCGGATACGGCGCCAGCGAGAGCGGGAAGGACTACAACACCACGAATATCCCGGAGCGGGAGCTGCGGGACGTCCACCTGCCGCCGTTCCGGGCGGCGCTGGAGGCGGGTGCCGCGACGTTCATGGCCTCCTTCAGCGACCTGGACGGGATCCCGGCCTCGGCCAGCCGGATGCTGCTGACCGGGATCCTGCGGGAGGAGTGGGGGTTCGAGGGGTTCGTCGTGAGCGACTGGGACTCCATCCCCCAGCTCATCACCCACGGCCTGGCCGAGGACCGGCGGGCCGCCGCGCGGGAGGCGCTCCTGGCCGGGCTGGACATGGACATGGCGGGATACACGTACCTGGAGCACCTGCCCTCGCTGGTGGAGTCCGGCGAGGTGCCCGAGGCGGCGGTGGACGCGATGGTCGCCGCCGTCCTGCGCGTGAAGCTCGCGCTGGGCCTCTTCGAGGATCCCCGGCCCGAGCCCGAGCATCTCCCGGCATGGGGGAACGCACGCCACCTGGAGGCGGCCCGGGCGGCGGCCCGTGAGAGCGTGGTCCTCCTCAAGAACCGGGACCGGATCCTCCCCCTGGACCGCGATCGACTCGGCAGAGTGGCCGTCATCGGGCATCTGGCTGATGCCCCCGCGGAGCAGCTGGGCACCTGGGTCTTCGACGGGGACCCGGACCTGAGTGTGACCCCGCTGGCGGCCCTCCGGGACGTGCTGGGCGAATCCGTGGACATCCGGTACGCCCGTGGCCTCGACCCGTCGTGGGACCGGAGTCACGACGGCTTCCCGGAAGCCGTCGACGCCGCCACGGATGCCGATGTGGCCCTGGTATTCCTGGGCGAGGACGCCATCCTCTCCGGCGAGGCGCACTGCCGTGCCGACATCGGTCTGCCGGGGGCCCAGTCCGCGCTGCTGGAGGCCGTGCACGCCACGGGCACGCCGGTGGTGGCGGTGCTCATGACGGGTCGGCCCCTGGCGCTCGAGCGTGACCTGCACCGGATGGACGCACTCCTGTGTGCGTGGCACCCCGGGTCCATGGCCGGCCCGGCGCTGACCGATCTTCTCTTCGGCGATCACAGTCCCTCGGGGCGGCTGCCGGTGACCTTCCCGCGGGTCATCGGCCAGATCCCCATCTACTACGGGCACAAGAACACGGGGCGGCCGGCCACCGAGGAGACCTGGACCCATCTGGACGACATTCCACGGGGAGCGGGTCAGGTCTCGGTGGGCAACACGTCGTTCCACCTGGACACCCATTACACGCCCCTCTTCCCCTTCGGGTTCGGGCTCACGTACGGCGAGATCCACTACGAGGATTTCCGCTTCCGCGCGCTGGGCGAAGATGAACCGGGGCAGGCGAGCCACGAGGCGCGGCTGACGGACCGCCTGGAGCTCACCGTCCGGGTCCACAACCGCGGCACGCGGGCGGCCACCGAGGTGGTGCAGCTCTACGTGCGGGATCCGGTGGCCAGCGTCACCCGGCCCGTCCGGGAGCTCAAGCGCTTCGCCCGGATCCACCTCGAGGCCGGCGAGTCCCGGCAGATCCGGTTCGAGCTCACCGCCCGGGATCTGGTCTTCCACGGGCGGGACATGCGGCCGGTGGTCGAGTCGGGCCGCTTCGAGGCCTGGGTCGGCGGCAGTTCCGCCGCGGATCTGCATCTGGAGTTCCGGCTCCACGACCCGGATCCGGGGAAGACCACCAGCTGGAGCCGCACCCACGGTGGGAGCTGGACCGTTTCGTCCGGCTCCCGGACCCCTCTGTCCTCCACACCCGAATCACCATGAGCGCCGCTGACCGGAGCGACCCCGTCGAATCCCTCGTCTCCCGCATGACGCTGGACCAGAAGCTGGGCCAGATGACCCAGCCCGAGCGCCAGCACATCACGCCGGAGGAGGTGGCCCGCTACCACATCGGCTCGGTGCTGAGCGGCGGCGGGTCCTGGCCGGGCGAGAACCGGCCGGGCGACTGGGTGGCCATGAACGACGCGTACTGGGCCGCGTCCGTGGATGCCGGGCAGGGCCGGATCGCCATCCCCATGCTCTACGGCGTGGACGCCGTCCACGGCCACAACAACGTGCGGGGCGCCGTCCTGTTCCCCCACAATATCGGGCTGGGCGCCGCCGACGACCCCGGCCTCATCGAGCGGATCGCGCGGGTCACGGCCCGCGAAGTCCTGGCCACCGGTGTGGAGTGGACGTTCGCGCCGACGCTGGCGGTGGTCCGCAACGACCACTGGGGTCGGACCTACGAGAGCTACTCGGAGGACCCGGCGATCGTCGCCCGGTACGCCGGCGCCTTCGTGCGCGGGCTCCAGGGCGACCTGGGCCGGGACGCCGTGGTGGCGTGCGCCAAGCACTGGGTCGGCGACGGCGGCACCAGCCACGGGATCGACCAGGGCGAGACCGACATCCCCGAGGAGGAGCTCCGGGAGATCCACATCGCGCCGTACCGGCCGGCCGTGGACGCCGGCGTCCTCACCGTCATGGCGTCGTACAACAGCTGGAACGACGTGAAGTGCCACGCCAACCGGTACCTCCTCACGGATGTCCTCAAGGGCGAGCTCGGGTTTGAAGGCTTCGTGGTCTCCGACTGGGACGCCATCGACCAGCTGGCCGACGACTACGCCGAAGCGATCCGGCTCTCGGTGAACGCCGGCGTGGACATGTTCATGGTGCCGGACAGGTGGAAGCACTTCCTGACGGAGCTGAAGGCCGGGGTGGAGGCCGGACGGATCCCGATGGAGCGTATCGACGACGCCGTCCGGCGCATCCTCCGGGTGAAGCAGGCGTACGGGATCTTCGAGCGCGAGCGGCCGTCCGAACGGTACTGGTCCGGGAGCGACGCCTTCGGCTCCGACGAGCACCGTGCCGTGGCCCGGGAGGCGGTGCGCAAGTCGCTGGTCCTCCTGAAGCACGAGCGCGACGTCCTGCCCCTCGCCCCCGCCGGCGACGACGAGCGGACCATCCTGGTGGCCGGCAAGTCCGCGCACAACATCGGGTTCCAGTGCGGCGGCTTCTCGGTCGCCTGGCAGGGCACCGACGGGAACGACGCGGTCGAGGGCGGCACCTCCATCTGGGACGGCATCCGTGCCCTGGCGCCCGACGCCGAGCTCAGCGAGGATGGCTCCGCCGCCGACGCCGCCCGGCACCGGGTGGCCGTGGTCGTGATCGGGGAGCGCCCGTACGCCGAGGGCATGGGCGACGTGCGCCCCGCGGCCGGGGAGGTCGAGCGGGGCTCTTCACTGGAGGCCTCCCCGGGCCCCGGGACAATGCACCCCTACGGCACGACGCTGGAGCACGCCGTCTCCCACCCGGAAGACCTGGCGGTGCTCGAGCGGGTAGCGCAGGCCGGAGTCCCCATCGTCACCGTGCTGGTGGCCGGGCGGCCGCTGGTGGTGAACGCTGAGCTGGAGCGGTCCAGCGCGTTCGTCTGCGCCTGGCTGCCGGGCTCCGAGGGCGACGGGGTGGCCCAGGTCCTCTTCGGTCGCTGCCCGTTCCAGGGCCGGCTATCCTTCTCCTGGCCCCGCGACGACGCCCAGAACCCCAACCGGGGCGACGGCTCGGACCCACTCTTCGCGTACGGATTCGGGCTCACGCTCGACTGACCGACCCGGCTCAGAGCTCCGCCGCCTCCGGAGTGCCGCGCCGCGCCTCCAGCCTGGCACGGTTCTCGTTGGCCACCCGCTCGGTGATCCCGTAGCTGGCCACGGCCCAGATGGCGATCACCGAGGTGATGGCCGGGATGAACGCGTCGAAGGCACGCATCAGCACGATGGTACGGTCGGTCTGGGCCCCGTCCAGCGCTACGTCGAAGCCGGTGGCGTTCAGCAGGATACCGCCGCCGGCCAGCGCCGCGGCCATTCCCAGCTTCACGACCCACCAGAAGATGGAGCCGTACATGCCTTCCCGACGCTGGTGGGTCTCCAACTCGTCGGCGTCCACCACGTCGGCGATCATGGAGCCCATCAGAGTGAACAGGCCGGCCAGCCCGAAGGCCATGAAGGGCGCGGGCAGCACCACGAGCCAGGGGATGTCCGGGTTGTAGGAGAACCACTTCAGGACGTAGCCGAAGACCGAGATCCCCGTGGAGACGAAGAAGGCCCGACGCTTCCCGACTTTCGTCCCCAGCCAGGTGACCAGGACGATGGCGGCGAAGTTGGAGATGGCGCCCGCCGTCCCGGCGTACCCGGCATACCGGGACCCCAGCAGCTGGTCCCCGTCGAATACGTAGTAGATGATGACGTAGAACTGGAACGACGAGATCAGGATGAAGCCGTTGAAGACCAGGAAGGTGGCCGCGCAGAGCTTCAGGAACGGCCTGGACGAGATCGTGACCTTCAGGCCGTGGAAGAAGTCCTTGAGGCTGTGGACCAGCCCGTGTGCGCCGTCGGCCGCCTCCGCCTCCGCGGCGGCGACCTCGCTGAGCCGCTCTCGCAGGAAAAGGGCCGGCAGGATGCCCAGCGCCGCCGCCGTGATCCCCACCCCCAGCGCCAGCCCCTTGGCGCCGGCCATCTGGTCGGCGAACCAGTCCTGGTTCGTCATGATCCAGAGGAACCACGGCGAGATGACGTAGGCCAGCTGACCGATGAAGTTCTGCACCCCCATGAGCCGGGTCCGCTCGTTGTAGTCGGGGGTGAGCTCGTAGCCCAGCGCCACCCAGGGCGTGGCGAAGACGGTGTAGGCCCCGTAGAAGAGGACGGAGCCGATCAGGAAGTACCAGAAGTAGAAGGACTCGGTCCTGTTCTCCGGCAGGTGCCAGAGGGCCACGTACAGGATCCCCGCCACGATGGCACCGGCGAAGATGTACGGGCGCCGCCGGCCCCAGCGGCTCTTCGTGTGGTCCGAGATGTAGCCCATCATCGGATCCGTGATGGCGTCTGTCAGGCGGGGCAGCGCGCCCAGGAGGCCCACCAGCGCCGGGTTCATCCCCAGCGCCAGGTTGAGGACGATGGTCATCCCGCCGACGGCGGCCGCGAGGAGGTTGTTGACGAAGGCCCCGGCTCCGTAGATGACCTTCTGCAGCAGCGGGATCCGGTCCTCGGGCGCCGTCTCGCGATGGATCAGCGCATCCTCATCGCCCACACCCCCGTGCCAGGCGGCCAGAGCCCGCTTCAGGAGGCCGGGCTCTGCCTCTGTCTCACTTGTCGGATCGGCCACTCGTCAGCCTTTCGCTGCCATCGCAGGGAACAGGGTCGGATCATCGAGGGCTTCAGCCAGCACATGGGTCGCGGCACCCACGGCGAAGGCACGGGGCCCCAGCGACGTCATCCGGATCTCCGTCGAGGCCACGGAGCTGACCAGGGTCCGGCGCATCACGGTCTCCTTGAGCGGGACCAGGATCCGCTCTCCTACCCGGGTGATGCTCCCGCCCAGGATGACCGCCGCGGGGTTCATGAGGTTCAGCAGGCCGGCGATGGCCCCACCCAGGTGCTGCGCCGCCTCCCCGAAGACCTGGAGGGCCACCGGGTCGTCCTGCAGCGCCGCATCTTCCAGCCCCGTGAGGGTGATCTCCCCCTCCCGGAGGACGCTGTCCGGATACTCGGCGGAGAGCTCCCGCGCACGCTTCAGGAGGGCCGTGGCGCCCGCGAACGTGGTGAGGCAGCCGCGATTGCCGCAGATGCACGGCTCGCCCGCAGGGTCGATGCTCACGTGGCCGATCTCCCCCGCCATGCTGTTGGAGCCCCGGTAGATCTCACCCTTGAGGATCTGTCCCGAGCCGATCCCCGTGGCCAGCTTGATATAGGTGAAGTCCTCCAGACCCCGGGCGCTCCCCCACCAGTGCTCGGCCAGCGCACCCAGGTTGGCGTCGTTGTCCACGAACACGGGAACGCCGTAGTCCTGCCGCAGCGCCTCGAACCCGGTGCGCCCCCGCCAGGCGGGCATGACCACCTCCGAGAGGGAGAACGGCCGCCTCGGATCCACCGGGCTGGGCACGGAGACGCCGATACCGAGCAGCCGGTCCCGGGCACCCTCCACTTCGTCCAGCGCCTCGTCCAGCATCTCCCAGATCAGCGCCCGGGTGCCTGCCGGATCGTCCCGCACCGGGTGGGAAGAATCGCCCCACGACAGGACCTGTCCCCGGAGGTTCGTCACCACCACGGAGACGTGCGTCGCCCCCATGTCCACGCCGGCAATGACGTGCGCGTCGTCGTTGAAGACGATGAGGGTGGGGCGCCGCCCGCCCCGGCTCGGCCCCTCCCCGCCCTCCGCGACCAGCCCGGTCTCCAGGAGGGATGACACGATCTCGGACACCGTGGAGCGGGAGAGCCCCAGGGTCCGGGCGATCTCGGCCCGGGAGATCTGTCGCCGGTGCCAGATGAGCTCCAGCACGAGGTGAGCCAGGGGGCGACCCCGGGTCTCGGAAACGGAGCTGGGTCCCGCAGCAGTCGTGGCGGCCATGGTCTTCGCAGTGGGGACTAACGCGAGGGCGCCGGCCCGGGCCGGACCGGCGCCCTGCGAAGGTCAGGGCTGGAAGGTGACGTCATCCCACAGGTAGGTCTTCTCGCCGGCCGTTGCGCCAGCCGTGCCGAAGTTGAAGAAGATCGAGGCCTTGTCGTAGGTGTACGACAGGTTCAGCGCGGCCGTGCCGGTCGCCTCGGTGCTGAAGTCGAAGGTCAGCGTCTCCCAGGTATCTGCCACCGTGGTCACCGCCTCCGTCTCCACGCTGCGGGTCGGGTCCGTGGCGTCCTCGACCTTCAGCCGCACCGGGATGCCGGCGTCGGGCGAGTAGACCCGGACCGTCATCGTCGTGGCGCTCGCCGTGAACGGGATCGGCGACGCCAGACCTGTCGAGTCGCTCATGGTCGTCCCGGCCCAGGTTGCCGCGGCCGTAGTCTTGACCGTTTCGGCCACCGTGTTCGACGCATCCATCGGATCCGCCACCAGCGCGGACGCGGTACCCCCGAAGTCGGTGAGCACGTAGTCCACCGCCGGATCATCGAACGTGATGGGCAGGTCGACCTGGGCTCCGCCGGTACCGTTGTAGAAGTAGACGTTGTCGACGAACACGGTGGTGGCGCCCGTCGGCTGACCCACCAGGATCATCTGGGCGATATTCGCCACGTTGATCCCGGTGAAGTCGCTCAGCGGGATGTCCAGCGACACCCACTGCCCGTTGGCCGGGGCCGGGTTCGCCGTCCCGTCGAAGTCCACCTGGAACTCCGTGTCGTCCCCGGTCCCGACCGTCCCGTCCGCACCCGCGTCCACCAGCTTGACCCCGAAGAACGTCGCGTCCGGCGTCCAGATGTCCAGGTGCAGATCGGTCATGGCCGACGCGTCGATCTGGCTGGCCACCGTCTCGATCCCCACGAAGTCCAGCGCCGAGTACTTCTTCATGGCGCTGCCATCGATGGTCACGTCCTCCAGCGTCGCCGAGCTCCAGTCCGT
>JBPRGE010000004.1:0-1778 GCA_051418035.1 Candidatus Longimicrobiales bacterium M2_2A_002 | reverse complement strand
TTCTTGGCTTCTTCGGCCTTGCGATTCCAAGATTTGTTGGGCGATTCCTTGTTCTTCCTGGTCGCCAGACGTTTAATCGTATTGCAATCATCAGTCTTGTGATTGCCCTTACCATGGATGGAGCAATAAAGGGAACCTTCGCCTTTATTGTTTTTCTTGTGGGAGCTTCCATTCTTGGAGTCCTTGTTATTCTTGTCGAACTTGACAACCTTTTCAGGGGTAAAGTCCTCGGCTGTTTCGATCTGTTCCAGAAACGAAACCAATTCGACAACAGTGTGCGTCAAAGGGTCAAATCCTTGACGATCCATTTCCTTTATCCAGAATTTGGGAACTGCGTACATGAGAATCTCAATGATCTCGTCATTGGGAATGTACTGATCAGCATTGAACGGCGGGAGCTCAGGGAGTTCCTCGATGTTAATGCGGTTAAAGTGTTGGAAGAAAGTACGAATCTTCATACTAGCGGGCTTACGACATTCTCGGCGTAAGTAACGCTTAACCTGTTGCAAGGTTTTGCGCGGGAGAAGATTCTCCACTACAGCCTGTAGGGCTGGTTCGAAATGGTCATTGTGACGATAGTGTTGCACACCATGGCCTAGAACCACATTCCTAGCTGCGTCGTCTGCGGCAGCATCCCAAGCAGCGTCGTAGGCTTCTTGAGCTTGACTCTGAATACTTGCTTCGAAGATGGTCAGAGGCGTTCCTCTCATCAGAGTGGAAGCAATGCGGACCTTGTTGGCGATGCCATTGACATTAAGTCCTTCGAGGATACGGTAAACATCCCGTTTCCAGTTAATTATGACGCGAACCGATTCAGATCCATACAGAACTCTGACGGTGGTCTTGTACTTTGGGCTGTTGTTGTCAGCCGGATTCGAACGTAGCTCGTACGTTGCAGAGTTGTCCTTTGTAAGGGCATCGATATCCGTATCCGGTACCAATGGCAAGAGAGGCGTCTTAGCCTTCATCTCGGCTTGTTTGACAGCGGAAGCGGCGATCTTCATTGTCAAAGATAAGAGTAAGAAAATTAATTAATTTTTGAAAGCGATTATCGTGGTTTGATATCAAAATGCACTACGCAGAAAGCAAGCACAAAATAGATCAATAAAGATAATTGAGAATAATAATTGTGAGCTATTTTAGTGCTAGAAATGAAAGATAGATTTGAGAGTTCCATCTCCTCCGAGATGTACATCTCTCAATGGATATCTACGTCATCGCGTAGATTGTACAGCACGCCAGACGAGTCCGGCGCCTCGACAGGCTTGCACGATATGTGTATGGATGTCTTGTGTGACGTCTCTCGTATGTCACACGATAAATGTACGTAGTTCCGTCCATACATCCTGTATGGCGGTATTGTACTAAAGAGAACAAAAGCATGGTCGTGCTTTATGATGTGTATCACACTTTGGATACGACGTCAACATCTGATGACGTTGTCAAGTAAAGCGGTAATAGATTCCAATCCCGCGAGGGCATTGAATCACGCTTCGAATCACGAACAGCAGTCGTGTGTATTGCATTACTCTTTGTTAGGAAAGGAGAGCGATGAATACATGCATGAACAAGCGGCCAGCATTGATAAGCAAACGAATCATATCACTTCCGATAGTTCCACTATCGACAGCCACAGTGGATATGGCTGGTGATATGACTCCACAGCAAATCAAGGATCGAGAGCAGCTTAGTCTAAGATTGGAAGCAACATGCCAGCAACTCAGTGAGCAAACACAAAGCCAAAATCCTGCGGATTATCTCAGTAAAATGCCAGGACT
>JBPRGE010000003.1:0-104705 GCA_051418035.1 Candidatus Longimicrobiales bacterium M2_2A_002 | reverse complement strand
AAGGAGGAGGGGATCCTCTACCACCTGGACCCCGAGGAGATCTTCCTGCTCCCGAACACCGCCGGCTGCTACACGGCCGAGGACGCGGTCCGCTACGCCCGTCTCGGCCGGAAGGCCGGGATGAGCGACTTCATCAAGCTCGAGGTGATCGGCGACGAGCGGACGCTGCTGCCCGACGTGCAGGCCACGCTCGAGGCCGCGAAGACGCTCGTGGACGAGGGGTTCACCGTCATGGCGTACACGAACGAGGACGTGGTGACGGCGCTCCGGCTGCAGGACATCGGTGTGGCCGCGGTCATGCCGCTGGCGAGCCCGATCGGGAGCGGGCTCGGGCTCGTGAACCCGTACTACATCCGCGAGATCAAGAGCCGGCTCGAGGTGCCGGTGATCGTGGACGCGGGTGTGGGCACCGCGTCCGACGCGTGCATCACCATGGAGCAGGGCGTGGACGGGATCCTGATGAACACGGCGCTGGCGGCCGCGAAGAAACCGGCGGCCATGGCTCGGGCCATGAAGCTGGCCGTGGAGGCCGGTCGCCTGGCGTACCTGGCCGGCCGGATGCCGAAGCGGGAGTGGGCCGTCCCGTCGAGCCCGACCGAGGGGATGCTGGACTAGTCTGCCGCGGCGGTCGGGGCGGCCACCGACCGGGCCCGGAGCTCACGGGCTCACGGGGCCGCCGGTGGCACACGGGAGCTATGGCTTCCGGGCGGAGACGCCGAGGGCCTCGGGCTCGAGGCGGACCCGCTCGAACCCGAGTGTGGACAGCCGGTGCTTCACGCGGCCCGGCAGGTCCTGGCCCCGCGACCGGCTCCCGGGATCGCCCGTGTAGTGGAAGAGCTTCCCGCCGGGTCGGAGCACGCGCAGGAGCTGGCGGTAGAACTCGTCGCCGTAGAGGTCGCCGGCCACGGCGAGGGTCGGCGGGTCGTGGATCACGTAGTCGAACGCGCCGTCCGGGAGCCCCGGGATCGCCTCCAGCACGTCCTCGTTCCGCACCTCGATGTCGCCTCCCTCGGCGTAGAGCGGCCGGGAGTACGGGTTGAGCCGGGTCATCCTGAGGACCTCCGGGTCGATCTCGAAGGCCGTGACCCGGTCGGCGGTCGCCGCGCCCAGGATCGCCGAATAGCCGAGCCCGCAGCACGTCTCCAGCCCGCGACCGCGGACGGGCGCGATCGTGGCGATCTTTGACTCGGCGTCGGCCTTCGGGTCGGTCCCCTTGATCCGGTGCATGAGGATCCCGGAGATCTCGAGCGCCGGCCAGCTCCCGGTGGCCCGGAGCGTGTACACCTTCCCGGTCTCCGGCGCGAACCAGGTCACCTTCGCCAGCTCGTCGTCCATGACCATGTAGACCGTATCGGGGTCGTCGATCACGCGATCGAGCGCATCGACGCGGAGCGACTGGCCGTCGGCGAACCACACGGTCCCGCCCTCCACGGCGACCTCCACCTCCGTGCGCCCCAGGTCGAGCGACGCCGTGACGCTCGGCCCGTCCCGGGCCGCGCCCTCACGGATCGCCGCGGCCGCGGGCCGGGTCAGGAGGATCATCCCAGCGGGTCGAACGGGAGCGGGAGCAGCTCGGCCAGCGTGGCGATGGTCACCGTGTCGGAGCTCGGGGTGCCCATGATCACCCGCGTTTCCGTATCACTGACCCGCGCCATCTCGTGGAGCACCTGTCGGCACGCGCCGCACGGGGTGACGGGTCGGCCCGTCTCGAGGCGGTCGCCATCGGCGGCGATCGCCACCACCGGGTACGAGCGCAGACCCCGTGCATTGGCCCGACCCACGGCCATCCGCTCGGCACAGATCGTGGACCCGTAGGCCCCGTTCTCCACGTTCGCAGCGGTGATCGGGCCCTCCTCGGTCAGGAGCGCCGCGCCGACCCGGACGCCGGAGTAGGGCGCGTAGGCCATGGCCATGACGGACCGGGCGGCATCCAGAAGCGACCGGTCCTCCTCGGTCAGTCGATCATATGTGGTACTTTCCACCGCAGCGCCTCCATCGGTCTCCGTCGCGGGTTTCCCGTCAGTGCCCCCTTATTGTATCATTCTCGGGCTACGAGGCGAGGCCACAGCAGCGAGACGCGACTTGAGCGACCCTAGCGGACGAGGCGAGGAACGGAGCGGCAACCCGACCCCACGGGCCGGGTACGGCCGTTCCGTGTATCGGGAAGGCCCGAGGCCGGCGGGGCGCGATGCTCGGTGACTCGCTGAAGCGCCGGCGTGGCGGACCGTCGTCGCCGGAGGAGCCCGGGCCGGGCCGCGACCGGAGGCTGCCGAAGCTCCTGGGTCCGTTCTCGGCGGAGCGCTGGGCGGTGCTCGCTGTCGTTATCGGGATCGCCAGCTTCGGAGTGGGCTACCTCCTCTCCACGCTGGTCCTCTTCCCGCGGCCGGAGACGGCCGGCGCGGGGGTGCCCGTACCGGAGCTGTATGATCGGACGCTCTCGGACGCCGAGGCCACGCTCCGGGTGCTGGGGCTGGAGCTGGGCGATGTCCGGGAGCTGACGAGTGCGAGCACGGACTCGGGTCGGGTCCTGGCTCAGGACCCGGTGCCCGGCCAGCAGCTGCTGCCGGGCGCGTCGGTGGCCGTGGGTGTCAGCGCCGGCGCGCCGGAGCTCCGGGTCCCGCCGCTGGCCGGGCTGGGGCAGGCGACCGCCCGTGACCTGCTGGAGACGCTCGGCTTCGATGTGACGGTCCAGCAGGTACGGAGCGGCGCGTTCCCGGCGGGTGTCGTGACCCGGTCCGAGCCGGAGACGGGGACGCGACAGCTGCTCCCGGCCGAGGTGGTGCTCCTCGTGAGCACCGGCGGCCCGCAGGACACGCTCCCGGCGCCGGAGATCGACCCGGTGGGCTCGGGAGGCGGGCGGTGACGGTCTCACGCAGGACCCGGGACTTCGTTCTTGTGGGCGTGTTCCTGGCCGCGGTGGGCGGGCTGGTGACCATCGGCTGGGTCGGGAGCGATGCAGGGGTGGAGTCGGTGCCGGCGCCGGCACCCGAGCGGGGCGCGCGGGGGCTGCCGGACGGCACGCCGGCGCCGTCGCTGGAGCTGCCCCGGATCAACGGCGATACCGCCGTCCTCGCGGAGTACCGGGGTCGGCCGGTGATCGTGAACATCTGGGCGACGTGGTGCCCGCCGTGTGTGCGGGAGATGCCGTCGCTGCAGCGGGTGTACGAGCGGTACGGGGAGGAAGGGCTCGAGGTTCTGGCGGTGGCCGTGGATGATCTGCCGGGCGAGCGGCAGCCGGACGGCCGGATCGAGGGTCTGGTCAGCCGGTTCGTCGACGAGTACGGCCTCACGTTCCCGGTGGCGATCGACCCGACGGGCCGGACCGAGCAGCGGTTCGGGACGGAGTTCCTGCCCACGACGGTCCTGATCGACCGGGACGGCCGGATCCGGGCCACGGAGGTGGGGGGGCGCGCGTGGGACGAGCCGCCGTACCTGAACATGATCCAAGCACTGATGGAGGAGGGGTAGAGTGGTCAAGCGGGCGATCCGCTTCTTCACCGAGAACTGGGGACTGAAGCTCACGGCCCTGGGGATGGCCATCCTGCTGTGGATGGGCGTCCGGGCGAGCGAGCCGGAGCGGGCGACGTTCCCGGGGATCCCCGTGGAGGTCGACCTCAGCGACCCGGACTGGCGGCTCGCCGGGGAGCCGGAGCCGCCCACGGTGACCGTGACCGTACTGGGTCCCACGGGCGAGCTCATGTCCATGGCCACCGACCCGCCGCGCATCGTGGTCCCGGTGGAACGCGTGACGGACACGCTGGAGAGCCAGGTCATGCCGCTCCAGTGGGTGCAGCTGCCGGCCGGCGTCCGCGACGCCCGGGTCCTCGACCTCCGACCGGACACGATCCGGCTCCGCTACGAGCGTCTCGCTTCGAGCACGCTGCCCGTACGGGTCCGGACCAGCGGGTCACTGCCCGAGGGCTACACGCTGATGACGCCGGTCCGGACGAACCCGGCCGTGGTGGCGGTCCGGGGCCCGCGGCAGCGGTTGGGCGAGGTCGACTCGATCCCCCTGGTCCCGGTCGACCTCTCCGGGCTCCGGACCACGACGAACGTGCCGACGCGGGTCGACACGGCGGCGGTCCCCGGGCTCCAGATCCTGCCGGAAGAGGTCAACGTGATCCTCCAGGTGGCAGCTGATTCCGCGGCCGTCCCGGCCGACACGGGCAGTCAGCGACCGCCCTTCTGATGGCCGCGTCGACTCCCGGCCTGGTGCTGGGGATCGAGACCTCCTGCGACGAGACCTCCGCCGCGGTGCTGGACGGCGACCGGCTCCGCAGCCACGTCATCCTCTCTCAGGACATCCACAAGGTGTATGCGGGCGTGGTCCCCGAGCTGGCCGCACGGGCGCACATGCGGGTCCTGGACGACGTGGTCCGTGCCGCCCTCGACGAGGCCGGCACGGAGCTGGCCGACCTCGACGCGCTCGGTGTGACCGCGGGCCCCGGGCTGATCGGCGCACTGCTGGTGGGCGTGGCGTGGGCGAAGGCGGCGGCCTGGGCGGTCGACCGGCCCGTGGTCGGTGTCCACCACATGGAGGCGCACCTGTTCGCCGCGAGCCTGGAGGATCCGGACGCGGTCCCGCCGTTCGTGGCGCTCCTGGTCTCCGGGGGCCACACCATGCTGCTCTGGGTGCCGGAGTGGGGCCGCTACGAGCTGCTGGGGGAGACCCGGGACGACGCCGCGGGCGAGGCCTTCGACAAGGTCGCCCGGATCCTGGGGATGGACTACCCGGGCGGTCCCGAGATCGAGCGGGCGGCCGCCCGGGCGGCGGGGGATGCCTACGACTTCCCGCGCCCCATGCTCTCCGGCGGCCAGCGTCCCGGCGATGACGACTACTACGCCTTCTCGTTCAGCGGGCTGAAGACCGCGGTCCTGAACCGGGTCCAGACGCTGGAGGCGGAGGGTCGACTGGACGCCGAGCGCGACGCGGTCGCCCGGTCGTTCCAGCGGGCGGTCATCGACGTGCTGGCGGCCAAGACGATGCGCGCCGTTGAGGCGCACGACTGTCGCCGCGTGCTGATCGGCGGCGGTGTGGCGGCGAGTCGAGCGCTCCGGACCGCGCTGGCGGAGGTGCTCGGCGACGAGGGTCGGCTGCTGCACCCGAGTCCGCGGATGGCCACGGACAACGGGGCCATGATCGCGAGGACCGCGGCGTTCCGGCTTTCGCGGGGCGACGTGTCGGGGCTGGACCTGACGGCCCGTGCCGACCTCCCGTTCCCCGGCCTCCAGAGGTGAGGCGTGTGCATGTACCGAGCAAGGGGCCTCCCATGATGACCATTCTGCACGTCTCGGATCTCCACTTCGGCGCACCGTACGTGCCGCGGGTCGGGGACGCGCTCATGGAGGCGGCCCACGCCGTGGAGCCCGACCTGGTGGTGGCCAGCGGCGACTTCACCCAGCGGGCGAAGGCCCGGGAGTTCGAGCAGGCCGCCGACTACCTCGAGAGCATGCCGGAGGCGCCCACCGTCGTGGTGCCCGGCAACCACGACGTGCCGCTGTACCGCGTCTTCGAGAGGATCTTTTCTCCGTACAAGATGTATCGCAGATACATCGCGGAAGAGCTCGATCAGGTGATCCGGACGGACGACGCGCGGGTGGTGGCACTGAACTCGACGGCCCCGCTCCGTCATATCACGAACGGTCGGATCAGCCCGTCCCAGCTCGATTTCTGCGGGCGTGCGTTCGAGGACGCCGAAGAGTCGCTGGTGCGCATCGTGGTCGCCCACCATCACTTCGCACCGGCCCCGGATTACGAGGGCGGGCAGGTCATGCCGCGGGCGAAGCGGGCCATCGACCGGTTCACGGAGCTGAAGGTCGACCTGGTCCTGGGCGGACACCTGCACCGGGCGTATATCGGGAACTCTCTGGACCTCTATCCCGGCCTCGACCGGGACCACGGGATCATCATCGTCCAGAGCGGGACCACGACCTCCCGACGGGGCCGCGTGCGGGAGCGGGAGAAGAACTCGTTCAACCTGATACGGGTGACGGGCGAAGTGATTCGGATCACACACTATATGTACTTCGAGGACAGCGACGGGTTCGAGCCGGTGAGCCGCCACATCTTCCCTCGCAGCCCCATCGCCCACTTCGGCGATGGTGCGGCGTCCGCCGGCGGGCCCGGCAGATGAAGCTGGCCCGGTGGCTCCTCGGGGCCATCCTGTGCTCGACCCTCGCAGCGCCGGCCGCGGCCCAGCGGCCGGAAGTCGTCGAGCTCCGGTTCCGGGGGAACGACGCCTTCTCCCGCGCGGAGCTGACCTCCGCCATCGTGACCCAGCCGCCGGAATGCAGGAATCAGCTGTACCGGCCGCTCTGCTGGTTCGGGCTGCTCCGGGAGACCTACCTCCTCGAACCGGGCGCGCTGGAGGCGGACGTCTTCCGGCTGAAGGTCTACTACTACGAGCGGGGGTACCGGGAAGCGCAGATCTCGGCGGACACCGCCACGGTGGCGGACGACGAGGTCCGGGTCACGTTCACCATCGAGGAGGGCCGTCCCGTCCGGGTCGCCGATGTCTCGATCGACGGGCTGCCGGACCGGATCTCCTCCGGGTCGCTGCCGCTCGAGCGGAACGAGCCCTTCGACGTGGTGGCGTACGAGGCGACCCGTGATACGCTGCAGCGCCGACTCTGGAACAACGGCTACGCGAATGGCCAGGTGCTGGTCGGCTACACCATCGACCGGGAGACGCCGTACCGGGCGGCGGTGCGCTACGACGTGTACCCGGGGAGTGTGGCCTACTTCGGCCGGATCGACGTCCAGGGGACCGAGCGGGTCTCGCCGCAGCTCGTCCACCGGATGCTGACCTTCGAGGAGGGCGGCCGGTACCGCCGGAACGCGCTGCTCCAGAGCCAGCGGAACCTGTACGGGCTCCAGATCTTCCGGTACGCCGACATCCAGGCCGACATGGACGCCGAGCCCGACACCATCATCCCGGTTACGATCCGGGTGGCGGAGGGGAACATGCACCGGATCCGGCTGGGGGCCGGCGCGAACAACATCGAGTGCGCGATCGTCGAGGGGGAATGGACGAGCCGGAACTTCCTGGGCAATGGGCGCCGGCTCACGGTCCGCGGGCGGCTGGGCAACCTGTTCATCGACGAATGCGGCTTCCTGGTGAGCGACGAGTTTCGGGACTACGAGTTCCTGACAGGCCGCTTCTCCGTGGACTTCAGTCAGCCGTGGCTCTTCAGCCCGCGCAACAGCATCGGCTTCGGCGTGTTCGCAGAGCGGCGGAACGTGCCGCAGGTCTTCGTCCGGAGCGCTCTCGGCGCCTACGTCTCGCTGAGCCGGTCGCTGGGCCGTGGCGCGGCGATCACGCTGGCATACCGGCCGGAGATCACGGAGCTGTCGAGGGCGAGCGAGCTCTTCTTCTGCGTCAACTTCGTGGCGTGCTCGTTCGAGCAGGTCGGCGTGCTGCAGGAGCCGCACTGGCTGGCGCCGGTCACGCTGTCGCTCACCGTGGACCGCACCAATGCACTGTTCAGCCCGAGCGAGGGGTACGTGCTGCGGATGGACCTGGAGCACGCCGCGGCGTTCACGGGCTCGGAGTTCTCCTATTCCCGGATCCTGCTGGAGAGCAGTCAGTACGTGGGCGAGCAGGAGGGGCTGGTCCTGGCCACGCGGGTTCGGGGCGGGCTGGGGATCCCCCACGAGACCGGACTCTCCGCCGCGCTGGGGCTCAACCCCCAGAAGCGGTTCTTCGCCGGGGGCGCGAACAGCGTCCGGGGCTACGATCAGTACCGGCTCGGCCCCACGGTGCTCGGGGTCGACGCGGTGCCGTACCTGGTCAACGGCGACAACCCCGCCACCGACGGTCTCGGCGCCAACGAGGGCGTCGGGTGCACCGTGGTGCAGGTCAATTCCGGGACGTGCGACGTCAACGGGCTGCCGGACCAGAGGTTCGATGTCCGGCCATCGGGCGGCGAGGTGCTGCTGGAAGGGAACATCGAGCTCCGGTTCCCGCTGCCGGTTCTGGGGGGCAGCCTGCGGGGCGCGGTGTTCGTGGACGCCGGCCAGGTATGGCGGACCCGTGAAGCGGTGCAGCTCGACGAGATCGCCGCGACGCCCGGGCTCGGGCTCCGCTACCAGAGTCCGATCGGGCCGATCCGTGTGGACGCGGCGTTCAACACCCAGGGCCCCGAGACGCTCACCGCGCTGACCACCGAGGTCGCGCGGTGCATGCTCGGCGATTCCGGCTGCCGGCGTACCCAGTTCCGGGAGGACATGAAGGCGACGCTCCGGAACACCGACAACGTGATCCCGCTCGCACAGCCCGTGCGATTCCGGACCGACTACGATCGGATCCGCGGCCTGAGCGATGTGCTCCAGCGGATCCAGCTCCATTTCTCCATCGGGCAGGCGTTCTGATGGCAATGGCCCAGCGGGTGGTCGGATACCTGGTCATGACCGTGGTGATCGTGGCCTTCCTGGTCGTGGTCGCCGCGGTGGGGCTGACCCACACCGATTTCGGCGTGGAGCGCACGGGCCAGTTCGTGATCGACCGGCTGGAGCGGTCGGTCCACGGGACCATCACGGTCGGCGACATCGGCAGCCCGAGCCTGCTCGGGCAGGTCACCCTCCGGGACCTGGAGATCGCGGACACCGGGGGGCGTCCGTTCGTGCGGGCCGACAGCGCCCGGCTCGGCTACCGCCTCGCCACGCTGCTCCGGGGCTCCGTCGTCTTCGACCGGATCACGCTCTGGGGCGCCGATGTGGTGATCGAGCAGCTGCCCGGCGACACCCGGTGGAACTACGAGCGGATCCTCTCCGACACGACGAGCGCGTCGGACACCGTGAGCACGGCACCGGACACGGCGTCGGGCGGGGACGAGACGCTGATCCTCATCCGGGAAGCCACCGTGCGCGACAGCCGGGTAACGGTCCGGATGCCGTGGGAGGTCGAGGAGGGATCGGACACGTCGCGACTCATCCTCGAGACCGTGCCCGGGGGGCGGGTCCGCACGCTGAGGTTCGACAGCGTGAACGTCCGGCTGCCCCGGGTGGTGTGGGAGTCGCCGGACACCCGGGGGAAGCTGCTGGAGGTCGAGGACCTGTCCGCCCGGGCGTACGTCTGGGACACGCCGGCCGAGATCAGGGAGCTGGACGGG
This sequence comes from Candidatus Longimicrobiales bacterium M2_2A_002, assembly GCA_051418035.1. Taxonomy (GTDB): domain Bacteria; phylum Gemmatimonadota; class Gemmatimonadetes; order Longimicrobiales; family RSA9; genus JAWVYT01. The sequence goes on along the minus strand of JBPRGE010000003.1, from coordinate 95,594 downwards.
ACGGTCGCGATCCGGGACTCCATCATCGACATTGTCGCCGACCGGGCCCGGCTCCCGGAGTCCGAGCTCTCGTCCATCGACGCCCGGGTCATCACCGCCGCCACCGGCAACCTGTACGACCTGGAGGCCGACGGCGATTCGGTCGCGTTCCGGGATTTCCAGTGGCTCTACCCGCGGCTCCCCGACGATGGGGGTGGCACGCTCCGGTTCAGCATGGAGACCCGCCGGTCGGGGCGCACGGTCTGGCTCGCCCGGGACGCCCGGCTGTCCAGCCGGGGGAGCGAGCTGGCCGGCTCGTTCGGGCTGGTGACGGGCGACACGGTTTACTTCCGTGACGTGGAGATCCGCGCGACCCCGCTCGACCTCGATCTCGCCGGCTCGCTCCTCCCGGACGGCCTGCCGGCCTCGGGACTGCTGATCGGCACCGTCGCGTTCGACGGGCCGCCGTCGGCGCTCCGGACGGAGGGCGATCTCCGGTACCGGACGTTCGACCCGGAGGGGGAGGGCGCCGAGTCGTCGGTCCGCTGGGCGGGTCTCGCGGGCGTCGAAGCGCCGTACAGGGTCCGGGAGCTGGAGCTCGAGCTGCGCTCCGTCGACCTGGCCCAGGTCGCCCAGTTCGTACCGGCCATCCGGGTCCGCGGCCAGGTGCAGGGCAGTGTCCGGGCGGAGGGCTCGCTCGAGAGCGGACTCCGGGTCGACGGCGGGCTCACCCTCGATCACGGCGAGGGCCGCTCCGTCGTGGAAGGGTCCGGCCAGGTCGCGCTGGCCGGCACACCGACCTTCGACCTCGAGTTCGAGGCCCAGCCACTGGCGCTGAGCCTGGTCGCCGACCAGCTCCCTGCGCTGGAAGGGCTGCGGGGCGACGCCCGGGGGCCGGTCACCATCTCCGGTACGCCGAACGATCTGACCATCGGCCTCGACCTGGCCACGCCCGCGGGTGGCGTGGTGGTGGAAGGGCGCCTGTCCGTGAACGGTCGGACTCGGTACCGGGCGGAGGGATCGGTCAGCGACTTCCGCCTGGACCGGGTCGTGTCGCGTCTCCCCGAGACGCTCGTCACCGGCCGATTCGACGTGCAGGGCGCGGGCTTCGATCCGGAGGATATCGAGGGCGACCTGTCGCTGGACGTCCTCTCGGCGACCGTGGACGGCGTGGAGATCTACCGGGGCGCGCTGCGCGGGTCCGTCTCGGATGCCCTCGCGCGGGTCGACAGCCTTTCGTTCAGCACCGAGGTGGGCGAGCTCTCGGCGAGCGGCAGCTTCGGCTTCGTGGAAGAGCGTCCGGGTGAGCTCGCCTTCGAGGTGATGGCCGACTCCCTCGTGTTCCTCGAGCCGCTGTTCTTCGGCGATCGGCCGCCTCTGGACGTGGGGATGGAGGAAGCGAACCGAATCGACGGGCGGGTTACCGCGAGCGGGCGGCTCACCGGGAGTGTCCCCGCCTGGCGCGTGAGCGGGACCACCCGGATCCGCTCGTTCGTCTTCGACCAGCTCAAGCTGGGACGCGGCAGCCTCGATGTGGTCTGGCAGCCGGACTCGCTCTGGGCGGACGCGTCGCTGGAGGCGCTGGAGTACGGCGACCGCCGGCTCAGCAGCGCCGAGGGGACCGTCCAGTATGCCGCCGGCCGGGGGGTGGTGAGCGCCCGGGTACGGGGCCGGCGCGGGCAGGCGCTCGAGATCGAGTCGGCGTTCCAGCCGCAGGGCGATGTCGCGGACCTGAACCTCCGGCGGCTCCGGCTCGCGACCCGCGACGGCGAGTGGACCCTCCGTGACACGGCCGAGGTGACCGTCGGCGGCGCGGGATTCTGGGTGGACAGCCTCACGGTCGTCCGGGAGCCGACGGACGCCCGGATCCGGGTCGCCGGCGTGCTGCCATGGCGCCAGCCGGAGGCCGATGAGGTGCAGGAGGCATCGCTCACGCTGGATCTGGACCGCGTACCCGTCGGCGAGATCCTGCGGGTCACCCAGTCCGATACACTCGTGGACGGGCTGGTCACCGGTACCGTGGAGGTCACCGGCACGGCCCTCCGGCCGCGACTGGATGCGCGACTCGATGCCCGGTCGTTCCGGTACGGCGGCGCCGTCCTCGACAGTGCCCGGTCCCGCGTGAGCTATGAGGACCGGGTGATCGACGGTACAGTCTCCGGCTGGGATGACGGCTCGGCGATCGTCACCGGCCGGATCCACGTACCCATCGACCTCGCGTTGACCCCGATGGAGCATCGGCTGCTGGATCAGCCGATGGACGTGACGTTCGAAGCGGACGGTATGTCGGCCGGGCTGCTGGCGTTCCTGACGCCCGGCTTCCGGGACCTCGGGGGCCGGGTCCAGGGCCGGATGGCGATCCTGGGCACCACCGTCGACCCGGACCTGGAGGGCCAGCTCCAGCTCATGGACGGGTCGGCGTATTTCGACCCACTGGCCGTGGCGTATCGGGACGTTCAGCTGACGGCCCGGATGAACGAGGGAACGGCGGTGGAGGTCGAGGCGTCGCTGAGCACCCGGAACGGTCGGGGCCGGATCCAGGGCACGCTGGACCTCGAGGAGCCATCGGACCCACGGTTCGATCTCACCGTGGAGGCGCGACGGCTGGACGCCACGCGGCGGCGGGACGTGACCGCCATCGTCGATGGCCTCGCCCAGCTCCGGGGACGGTACACCCGGCCGGTGGTCACCGGGGATGTCCGGATCATCCGCGGGGAGATGAACCTGGACGAGATCTGGCGACAGCACCAGATCGTGCAGCTCGACACGACACTCTTCCAGGTGATGGACACCACGGAGATCAGCTACCGGCCGACCCCGGAGAACCCGTTCCTCCGGAACCTCCGGGTCACGAACATGGAGGTGACCATGCGCCGGAACTTCTGGCTCCGGAGCGAGGAGCTGGCCATGGAGGTCGGGGGCACGATCTCCGTGGAGATCGACCGGCGGGCCGACGACCTGCGGCTGACCGGCACGCTCAATGTGGTCGAGGGCAGCTACGAGCTCCTGGCGCAGACTCCGGCCGGGGGGCGGCGATTCTCGATCCGGAGCGGGACCATCGAGTTCGTGGGCACCCCCGGGATCGACCCGAACCTGAACATCGAGGCGGTGTACCGGGTCCGGAGGCCCCAGGGGGAGCCGCTGAACGTGGTGGCCCGGGTGAGCGGCACACTGCAGGATCCCCGGGTCGCGCTGACCAGTGACGCCGAGATTCCGATGTCGGAGACCGACCTGGCCAGCTACATCCTCTTCGGTCGCGCCGGGGCCGAGCTCACCCAGTCCGAGCTGGACGCTGCATCCACCGGTGGGTTGCTGGCCGCCGGCCTCTTCCGGCCGGTCGTCACCGGCGGGCTCAGCACGCTGACCCAGGAGGGGCTGACCAGTCTGGGGATCCCCGTGGACTACGTCTCGCTGAGTCTGCCCGAGTACGGCGTCTCCGAGTACGGGTCGGCGTACGACCAGAGCGGCCCCGCGGGGATCTTCCAGAACGCGCAGATCGAGGTGGGGTTCGACCCGACCAGCAATGTTTCGGTGATCGGCAGCGTCCGGTTCCGCGGCGCCGAGACCGAGTCGGCGCTCCGGCTGTTCGGCGCACGGGTCGAGTACCGACCGTGGGAGACGTGGACCATCGAGGGCTATATCGAGGACCAGTTCGCCCGGACGCCGTCGTTCGGCTCCTCCGAGATCGCCGACCGGAAGGTGCTGGGCATCACGCTCTTCCGGGAGTGGGGGTATTAGGCCTCGCTTCGCTCGGCGGAGTCAGGAGTCAGGAGTCAGGAGTCAGGAGTCAGGAGTCAGGAGTCAGGAGTCAGGAGTCAGGATGCACGACGGGCGGCTCCGGCCTCCACTGCCGAGCCCCGAGCCTTGAGCCGCTCCGGCGGCGAGCACGGCTGGATCAGCGGGGGGGTGGTGGGGTATGTTCCAGCTCGGTGAAACCCCTGACGTGAGACGAGTGATGCAGCGGACCAAGATATTCGTGATGATGGCGGGGCTGACGGCCCTGCTGGTAGTGCTGGGCGGCTATTTCGGCGGGACGACGGGCGCCGTCGTGCTGTTCGCGTTTGCCGCGCTCATGAACTTCGGGATGTACTGGTGGAGCGACAAGGTGGTGCTGCGCATGTACAAGGCGCAGGTCATCGAGCGGTCGAAAGCGCCGGAGTTGTACGACATGGTGGACCGACTGAGGCAGCGGGCCGGGCTCCCGATGCCGACCGTGGCGATCGCACCGCAGGAGCAGCCGAACGCGTTCGCGACGGGGCGGAACCACGAGAACGCGGTGGTATGCTGCACGGCCGGGATCCTGAAGCTCGTCGACTCGACGGAGATCGAGGGCGTGATCGCACACGAGCTCGCCCATATCAAGCACCGGCACATGCTGGTCAGCACAGTGGCGGCCACCATGGCGGGCGCGGTGGCGCTGCTGGGTCGCGTGGCCATGTGGGGCGCGATCCTGGGTGGCGGCGGCCGGGACCGTGAAGGTGGTGGGCTCGGGATGATCGTGATGGCCATCGTCGCGCCCATTGCGGCGATGCTGATCCAGTTCGCCATCAGCCGGCAGAACGAGTTCCAGGCGGACCGGACCGGCGCGGAGATCAGCGGCAACCCCATGGGGCTGGCGAGCGCGCTCCAGAAGATGGACGCGTACAGCCGGCGCATCCCGATGCAGGTCAACCCGGCGGGCGCGTCGCTGGCCATTGTGAACCCGCTGGCGGGTCAGAAGATGGCGTTCAGCGGCCTCTTCAGCACGCACCCGCCCACGGAGGAGCGGATCGAGCGGCTGAAGGAGCTGGCCGGAAGCCAGTGACGACCGCCGCCGAGTCCGTGACCTCCTCGACCCCCGACCGTGCGGCCGGCCCCTACGCCGGCCGCACGTTCATCCTGCTGAACCCTACGGCGGGGCAGGAGGACGCGGCCCGGCTCCGACGGCTGATCGGCGGCGAGTTTGCGGCTCGGCGCGCGCCGTTCGACCTGGCCGAGACCGAGCGGCCGGGGCATGCCACCGAGCTGGCCAGGGACGCGGCGGCGCTGGGCTACCGGTCGGTGTGCGTGGTGGGCGGCGATGGCACGCTCGCCGAGGCCGCGACCGGGCTGGCCGGGACGGATGTCCCGCTGGCCATCATCCCACGGGGCACGGCGAACCAGGTGGCCCACAACCTCCGGATCCCGTCGAACCTGGAGGAAGCCGTGGAGCTGGCGGTGATGGGCGAGCCGGCGGCCGTGGACCTCGGTCGCATTGGCGACCGTACGTTCGCGCTGGTGGCCGGTGCGGGGCTGGACGCCGCCGTCATGGCCAGTGCCACCCGGGGGATGAAGGAGCGGTGGGGGTTCGGCGCGTACGTGATCGCCGCCGTGAAGGAGGCGCTTACGGCCCAGCCCGTGGAGTTCCGGATCACCGCCGACGGCGAAACGCTCGAGATCCGGGCGATCAGCATCATGTTGGCCAATGTCGGCGAGCTCTTCGCCCACTTCCTCCCGTTCCCCGTCCCGCTGGCGCCCCGTCCGAAGAGCTCGTGGCAGGACGGGCTCTTCGATGTGGTGGTGCTGGCGCCCCGGAACGTGATCGACGTGCCGGCAGTGGTATGGAAGGCGCTGGGCGGCCAGTTCGGTGACGACGACCGGCTCCTCCATTTCCAGGCCAAGGAAGTCACCATCGAGGCCGAGCCGGAGATCGCCGTCCAGGTCGACGGCGACCCCGCGGGTCATACGCCGATCTCCGCCCGGGCCATCGAGAGGGCCGTCCGGATCATCAGCCCGGCGCTTACGTGAGCGGAGTCCGCCGGGAAGAGGTCCTCGCCGCGGACGGGACTCGCCTGGCACTGTACCGCGTCGGCAGGCCCGGCGCGCCCCCGGCGGTCCTGATGCCCGGGACGTTCTCCAACCACACGTTCTGGCTCGGCACGAAGGGCCACGGCCTGGCACAGGCGCTGGCGGGGGCCGGGTTCGAGGCCGTCGTGCTGGACCCCAGGGGCCACGGCGGCAGCCAGCGCCGGGAGAAGGAGGACTGGACCTTCGAGGACTGGGGCCGGCTGGACGTGCCGGCCGCCGTGGAGGCGGCGACGCGGGACGGCGGCAGGACGCTCCTCGTGGGGCACTCGGCCGGTGGGGCATCCATGCTGATCGCGCTGGCCGGCGAGCCCGACGTGCGGGAGCGGGTGACCGGCGTCGTCGCGCTGGCCACGCCGGTGCCGTGGCTGCAGCGGTGGCGCCGGATCGGGGCGTGGGTCATCAAGGCGGCCTCGCGCCTCCTCGGGCGGTTCCCGGCGAAGCTGCTCCGGCTCGGCCCGGAGGACGAGCTGCCGGGGGTGATGAGCCAGTGGATGAGCTGGAACCTCGAGGGTGAGTGGCTCGGCGAGGACCAGATCGACTACGCCGACGCCCTGGCCGATGTGCGGGTCCCGGTCCTGGCGGTGAGCGGTGCCGGCGACACGACATTCGCGCCCCCCGAGGCATGCCGGCGGCTGATGGAGATGGTCGGGACCGAGGATGCAACCTACGTCCTCGCCGGCCGGGAAACGGGCTTCAGCGAGGACTTCGACCATCCCGGAATCGTGGTCTCGAAGGCCGCTCACCGGGAGGTCTGGCCCCTGGTCATCGACTGGCTCCGTGCGCACGCGCCGTGGCCGCTGGAAGGGGACTTGCACCGGGATTGATCCGCGGCGACATTCAACGCCTCACGACCCCCGCGCTGCGGGGGTTCCTTTCTCTGGCACCGATGGACGGAGAACACGCGACCTATGGCGATGTCCGCCACCCAGATGCGGCGCGGCACCGTGATCATGCACGAGGGCGAGCCCTGCCGCGTGATCGAGTTCCAGCACATCAAGCCCGGCAAGGGCCCCGCCTACGTGCAGACCAAGCTCAAGAACATCCTGACGGGCGTGATCTTCGAGCACCGGTTCCGCTCCGCCGACACGGTGGAGAAGGCCATCATGAACACCCGGGAGCTCCAGTTCCTCTACCATGACGGGCAGCACCACTACTTCATGGACAAGGAGACGTACGAGCAGTTCCCGATCGGTGATGACGCGCTGGGTGAGGACGCGAAGTGGCTGACCCCGAACATGGACGTCCAGGTCGAGTTCCTGGAGGGGAGGCCCATCGGCGTCGAGCTGCCGCGGACGCTGGAGCTCAAGGTCGAGGAGACGGAGCCGGGCGTACGGGGTGACACGCGCACGTCCGTCACCAAGCCCGCCAAGCTGGAGAACGGGGTGACCGTCCAGGTCCCGGCGTTCGTCGACAAGGGTGAGCTCATCCGCGTGGACCCCGAGGAAGGGACCTACATCGAGCGCGTCCGGTAGCCAGCCGGACGCCTCCGCGGCCCGTGCACCGGCGGGCCGGCGGGGCGTGGAACTTGCCCTGACGGGGAGTGGACGGCTTCCGGGCCGCCAACCTCCCCTCTTGCGGAAAGGGCGAGACCATGCTCGAGACCATCATCGTTCTGCTGATCGTCCTCTGGCTGCTCGGCTTCATCTCCGGCACCCTGGGCGGCCTGATCCACATCCTCCTGGTTATCGCCATCATCGTGGTCCTGCTGCGCGTGATCCAGGGGCGAAAGCCGGTCTGATCTCGGCAGCAGCCGGGACCGACGGATCACGCGACCGGGGCCCGGGTATACTGTAGCCTCTCGAATGCCCGTACCCGCTGTGTCAGGAGTCCATGCCCGAAGAACGTCTCGTCATCCGCGGTGCCCGCGAGCACAACCTCCGGAACATCGACGTCACACTCCCCCGCAACACGCTGATCGTGGTCACCGGGATCAGCGGGTCGGGGAAGAGCTCGCTGGCGTTCGACACGATCTATGCCGAGGGCCAGCGTCGCTACGTGGAGAGCCTGTCCGCCTACGCCCGTCAGTTCCTGGGCGTCATGGAGAAACCGGACGTCGACATCATCGAGGGGCTCAGCCCGGCCATCAGTATCGAGCAGAAGACCACAGGCCGGAATCCCCGTTCGACGGTGGGCACGGTCACCGAGATCTACGACTACCTGCGGCTCCTGTGGGCCCGGGTGGGGACGCCCCACTGTCCGAACTGCGGCCGGCCGGTGCAGCCCCAGACGGCGGGCCAGATCGCCGACCGGATCCTGACCTGGCCGGACGGCGCGAAGCTCGAGATCCTGGCGCCACTGGTCCGGGGCCGGAAGGGCGAGTTCCGGGACCTGTTCGAGGAGGCCCGCAAGAAGGGCTTCGTGCGCGTCCGGGTCGATGGCGAGACGTACGACCTCGAGGAGCCGCCGGAGCTGAACCGGTACGAGAATCACGACATCGCCGTCGTCGTCGACCGGCTCACCGTGAAGGCCGAGGACCGACCTCGCCTCGCCGACTCGGTGGAGACCGCGCTGAACACCGCCGAGGGCCTCGTGGAGGTCGTGCTGCACGGCGACGAGTCGGAGACCTACACGTTCAGCGAGCGCTTCGCCTGCGTACACTGCGGCACGAGCATCCCGGAGCTGGAGCCCCGCCAGTTCAGCTTCAACAGCCCCTACGGCGCGTGCGACGGGTGCGGCGGTCTCGGCACCCGGCTCGAGGTCAGCGCCGACCTGGTCCTGGCCGACCCGATGATCTCGCTCCTCGAGGGCGTGATCATCCCGTGGGGCGCACCGAGCGGCCACCTGCGGAAGTCGGTGATCGAGGGGCTCGCGGAGCACTACGACTTCGACCCGAACACCCCGTGGGGCCGGCTCCCCGAAGACGTGCGGGAGAAGATCCTGCACGGGAGCGGCGACGAGGAGATCGAGTTCCCGTACGAGACGGGGGACAAGGCCGGCAGCTACACGGAGCCGTGGGAGGGCGTCCTCGACCACGTCAAGCGTCGCTACGAGGACACCAGCTCGGACAACGTCAAGAAGCAGCTTCGTGAGTACATGGTCACGCAGCCGTGCCGGGTCTGCGGCGGGCACCGGCTGCGGCCGGAGAGTCTGGCGGTGACGGTCGCCGGGCACAGTATCGGCGAGGTCACGGACCTCAGTGTCGATGCGGCGCTCGAGCTCTTCCAGTCGCTGCCCCTCGACGACGACGCGCCCCGCGACCCCGACGCGCTTCCGGCGCTCGTGGCCCGCCCCATCCTCAAGGAGGTCACCGAGCGGCTCCGGTTCCTGACCAATGTCGGGCTCCAGTACCTGACGCTCGGCCGGAGCGCCGAGACGCTGGCGGGCGGCGAGGCGCAGCGGATCCGGCTGGCGACGCAGATCGGGAGCCGTCTCGTCGGCGTGCTCTATATCCTGGACGAGCCGAGCATCGGGCTCCACCAGCGCGACAACGAGCGGCTCCTGGACACGCTGAAGGAGCTCCGCGACCTGGGCAACACGGTCATCGTGGTCGAGCACGACGAGGAGACGATCCGGCAGGCCGACTACGTGGTCGACCTGGGCCCCGGCGCCGGTCGGCACGGCGGGCGGCTGGTGGCCGCCGGCGGGCTGGACGCCGTCCTCGAGGCCGAGGAGTCGATCACCGGCGCCTACCTGCGGGGCGACCGGGAGATCCCGATCCCGGAGGAGCGACGGACGCCGGAGAAGGCCCGCTACCAGCTGACGGTGCGGGGTGCGCGGCAGCACAACCTGAAGGACATCGACGTCCATTTCCCGCTGGGCACGTTCACGTGCGTGACCGGCGTCAGCGGGTCGGGGAAGAGCACGCTCATCAACGAGATCCTCTACGAGGCGCTGGCCATCGAGTTCTACCGGCGGCGCTCGATCCCCGGCGCCCACGACGGGATCGACGGGATCAAGTACATCGACAAGGTCATCGACATCGACCAGAGCCCCATCGGGCGGACCCCCCGCTCGAACCCGGCCACGTACACGGGCGTGTTCACCCCGATCCGGAGCCTGTTCGCCGACCTGCCGGAGTCGAAGATCCGGGGCTACGAGCCCGGTCGGTTCAGCTTCAACGTCAAGGGCGGCCGCTGCGAGGCGTGCAGCGGCGATGGGCTGGTCAAGATCGAGATGCACTTTCTCCCGGATGTCTACATCCCGTGCGAGGTCTGCCGCGGGAAGCGGTACAACCGGGAGACGCTGGAGGTGCTCTACAAGGGGAAGAACATCGCCGACGTGCTGGACATGACCGTCGACGAGGCGCTCGAGTTCTTCGACGCGGTCCCGCCGATCAAGCGCCGGCTGAAGACGCTGAGCGATGTGGGGCTCGGCTACATCCACCTCGGCCAGTCCGCCACCACGCTCTCCGGCGGCGAGGCGCAGCGGGTGAAGCTGGCGACGGAGCTCGCCAAGCAGGCCACCGGGCAGACGCTCTACATGCTCGACGAGCCCACGACCGGGCTCCACTTCGAGGACATCCGGATGCTCCTGGACGTGCTCCACCGGCTGGTGGAGAAGGGGAACACGGTCATCGTCATCGAGCACAACATGGACGTCATCAAGACCGCCGACTGGATCGTCGACCTCGGGCCCGAGGGTGGTGAGGGCGGCGGTGACATCGTGGTCGAGGGCACGCCCGAGGAAGTGGCCGCGAACCCGGTGAGCCACACCGGCCGGTTCCTGGCCGATGTGCTGGGCATGGCGCCCGTGGGGTGAGCGGGGACTGCGGAGTCAGGAGTCAGGAGTCAGGAGTCAGGAGTCAGGACTGCAGGAGCCGGGAGAGTCCGTTCAGCTGGCGGGCCTCGCCACGACCGCGACCCGCCCGTCGGCCTGGGCGATCCAGAGCTCCTCACCCCACAACGCGAGGCCTACGGGCGCTTCGAGCCCCGGCACCGCGAACGCGGCGGTCACCGTTTCGGTGTCCAGGTCGATCACCAGCACCGTCGAGTAGGCCGCGCTGACGGCGTAGAGTCGGCCGTCTGCCACGGCGGCTCCGGTGACGGCGTACTCCGTGAGCCCGCGCTCGGGACCCGAGGGCTCAAGCCCGGGCCCGAGCTGCGGGACGAACTCGGACGACAGCACGAAGTCGCTGCGATCGAAGCGGGAGACCACCCAATTGGGGTGCTTCTCCGACGGCACGCTCACCGTGATCAGCTCTTCGGCCACCGGGTCGTAGGCCAACGAGGACGCGTACTGCAAACGGGCCCGGACGGTGGTGAAGCGTGAGCGTCGCAGCTCCGTCATCCCACCATCGGTCTCCAGGAAGTGCCGCCATTCCCGGACGGGATCCGCGTTCGGGTCGGGCTGTAGCAGGAGGTAGCTCTTGTTCACCGTCACGATGGCCAGGGTGTCCGGCCCCAGGAACGCGGCGCCGGCCAGGGGCCTGACATCGATGCTGAACCCCGGGTCGATGACCACCCGGTGGAGGACCCGGGACAGAGTGTCATCCAGCACATAGACACCGAAGTCCTCGGTAGTGAGCAGGGTGGAGCGCGGAGCGGCCGATGTCGTGGACTCTGCCTCAGCGGCCGTGTTGCCCGCCACCGCGGCCGGCGCGGGCGCAACGGCCAGCCCCGTGATCGCGCCGTCCAACGGCGCCGCCACTTCTTCCCAGCGGGCCACGGCCAGCTCGGGCAGATCCGCGAGCGGGGCCGTCGCCAGGTCGGCGTCCGCCGCGCGGGCGGTCGGGTCCGGCGCCTCGACCGCCCACGACCCGCGCCAGCCGATGGCACCGTCGTACTCGGCCGTGGACCACACCCAGTGGTCCGGGTTCAGGGACAGCCGTACCGGGTCGCCCTGGCCCAGGAACGGCGGGGGCCCCGTGGAGACGAACGCCTGCACGGCGTTCGCGCCGACCAGAACCACGAAGAGCCCCATGGCGAACCGACCCACGCGGCCGGGCTCCCGGGGACTGCCGCCCTCGAGCGGGCCGCGGGTCAGGAGCAGCAGCGTGCCCGCGGCGATCAGCACGATCCAGTGGATCACCCACGCCCAGGTGTACGTATGGGCGCCGAGGATCTCGATGGCGAACCCCTGGCCGATGTCGCGGGCCAGGTGGAGCGACGAGTGGCGCGTCGCCATCCAGATGCCCCAGGCGCCCAGGAGGATCAGGACGCCCAGGTACCGTGGGCGCGGGCCGTAGCGGACCACGAACAGCGCCACGAGCGCGATCAGGATCATCGACGTCCGCTGCGCCCAGCAGAGGATACACGGGCTCTCGCCCACCGCCACGCCCAGCCAGAGCGCGCCGCCCACCGGCACCACCAGCAGCACGACCACGAGCCACGACAGGACGGTCCGGAGCCCGGCCTCACCGAGCCGCCTCACAGGTTCACCCGCGGCACGAACGACGTGTGGGTGCCCACCAGGAAGAGGAACGCCACGAGCAGGCAGCTCACGATCAGGAGCACGAACGCAAGCCGCTCACGCTCGGGCCGACGCCAGACCAACCAGCCGGCGGTGAGCATCATCAGGAAATTGAGGAACTCCATGCCACGTAGGATGAGCGCCGACCGTTCACCGGGCAACCGCAGTCATCCGGCGGGTCGTCGGATGCGCCGGACGGCTCCCGCCGGCGCGCGCCGGGGCAGTGGATCAGGGCCCCGCTTTCCCCGATTCGCGGCAGTCGGTAACGTGGTCGGTGAGTCACTGAACCGCGAACCAGACCCTGGATCCGATATGAACATGTCCATGAGACAGCGAACTCTGCCCGCCGTGCTGCTGCTGGCCGCCGCGGTGGCCACCCCTGCGGCGACGCAGGAGGTGGTGGAGACGTATCAGACGCCGGCCCCCGAGCTGGCGCGGCTGGTGGACGCCCCCGTGACACCCGGTGTGGCGGTGTCCCCGGACCGTCGTTACCTGCTCCTCCAGGAGCGGCCGTCGCTGCCGACGATCGCCGAGGTCTCCCGCGAGGAGCTTCGGATCGCCGGGCTGCGGATCGACCCGCGGAACAACGGCCCGAGCCGGTCGCAGGGGTACACGAGCCTGACGCTGAAGGAGCTGCCCGACGGGGCCGGGAGGGAGATCGCGGGTGTGCCGGAGCGCGGGATCCGGAACGTGCGGTTCTCGCCCGACGGTGAGCACATCGCCTTCACTGTGGACCGGGACGAGCGGATCGAGCTGTGGGTGGCCAGCGTGGCGGAAGCCCGGGCCCGGCGCCTGACGGATCGGGCTGTGAACGACGCCATGTTCGGCTCGCCGTACGACTGGATGCCCGGCTCGGGATCGCTGGTCGCCCGCCTGGTGCCCGAGGGTCGGCCCGAGCCGCCAACGGAGCCCCGGGTCCCCGCGGGTCCCGTGATCCAGGAGAACGTGGGCGAGAGCGCGCCGGTCCGGACGTACCAGGACCTGCTGGAGGACCCGCACGACGAGGCGCTGTTCGAGCACTACGGCACGTCGGAGCTGGTCCGACTCGGGCTGGACGGTGCGGCCCGGACGCTGCTGGAGCCCCGGCTGCTGGCCACGGCATCGGTCTCGCCCGACGGCCGATACGTGCTGGCGGAGACGATCCATCGGCCGTTCAGCTACCTGGTCCCGGCCTACCGGTTCCCGCAGACCGTGGAGGTGATCGACGCCGAGGACGGCGGGCGAGTGGCGCTGATCGCCGAGCTGCCGCTCCAGGAGAACGTCCCGCCGGGCTTCGGCTCCGTGCCGACCGGCGCCCGGTCGGTGCAGTGGCGTGCCGACGCCCCGGCCACGCTGGCCTGGGTCGAGGCGCTGGACGGGGGCAACGCGCGGGCGGAGGCCGAGTACCGGGACCGGCTCTTCACCCTGGAGGCGCCCTTCGACGGTGAGCCGACGGGCATGATGGACCTCCGGCTGCGGTACGCGGGCTCGACCTGGGGCACCGACGACGTGGCGCTGGTCTACGAGTCGTGGTTCCGCACGCGCATGGCCCGGGCCTACGTCCTCGACCCGAGCGATCCGGGGGAGTCGCGCGTGCTCTTCGAGTACTCGTACGAGGAGCCGTACGCGGATCCCGGCCGGCCGGTGACCCACGCCACGGACAGCGGCACGAGCGTGCTGACCCTCGCCGATGATGGGCAGGCGATCTACCTGGTGGGCGATGGCGCGTCGCCCGAGGGGGACCGGCCGTTCCTGCGGACGATGGACCTGCAGACGGGGGAGACGGAGGAGCTGTTCCGCTCCGAGGCCCCGTACTACGAGGAGCCGGTGGAGCTGCTGGACGTCGACGACCACCGGATCCTGACGGTCCGGGAGTCGCCCGCAGACCCGCCGAACTTCTTCGTCCGGGACCTGGATGAGGGCGAGGTGGTGGCGCAGGTGACGGACTTCCCGCACCCGTACCCCGAGCTGCGCGGGATCCGGAAGGAGCTCATCCAGTACGAGCGCGCGGACGGCGTGCCGCTGACCGCCACGCTGTACCTCCCGCCCGACTACGACGCCGAGCGCGACGGGCCGCTCCCCACCTTCGTCTGGGCGTACCCCCGGGAGTACCGGAGCGCGGCCGCGGCGGGCCAGGTGAGCGATTCGCCCTACCGGTTCAACCGTGTCAGCTACTGGGGCGCCATCCCGTACGTGCTCCGCGGGTTCGCCGTGCTCGATGACGCGTCCATCCCGATCATCGGCGAGGGCGATGCCGAGCCCAACGATACGTTCCGCGAGCAGCTCGTGGCGGGGGCCCGGGCGGCCGTGCAGGAGGGCGTACGCCGCGGTGTCACCGATCCGGACCGGGTGGCCATCGGCGGCCACTCCTACGGCGCGTTCATGACCGCGAACCTGCTGGCCCACTCCGACATCTTCCGGGCCGGCATCGCCCGGAGCGGCGCCTACAACCGCACGTTGACCCCGTTCGGGTTCCAGCGGGAGGAGCGGCTGTACTGGGAGGCGCCGGACGTCTATTACGAGATGTCGCCGTTCATGCACGCCGACGACCTCGACGAGCCGATCCTCCTTATCCACGGCCTGGCGGACAACAACTCCGGCACGTTCCCGGTCCAGTCGGAGCGCTACTACCACGCGCTCAAGGGGCTCGGGAAGACCGTGCGGCTCGTGTTCCTGCCGGCGGAGAGCCACGGCTATCGCGCCCGGGAGTCGATCCTGCACATGCTGTGGGAGACCGACCGCTGGCTCGAGGAGCACGTCAAGAACGCAGGGCCGCGAGAGGCGACGGGCGGCGACTGACCGGGACCGGAAGCGCGCACCGGCGGGCGGTCGGCTCCCGGGGGCCGGCCGACCGTCCGACCGGTTGCCGAAACCCGGGTGCGGTCTGTACCGTACGGGCGGGCAGGTTCCCCGAACTGGAGAGCGCCATGATCGATCGTGAGGATATCGAGGGCTACTTCATCCGGATGGGCGTCGAGGCCGAGGAGGTCGATGACAACATCTGGGTGCTGCACGGCTCCGATGAAGAGGAGCCGCGGGTGGTGGCGACGTACGCCGAGCCCGTGATGCTGCTCCGCATGAAGGTGCTGGACCTGCCGGAGGACGTCACGGACGAGCGGCTGGCTCCGCTCTTCCGCAAGCTGCTGGAGCTGAACGCCAGTGACATGGTCCACGGCAGCTACGGGATCGAGGAGGGCTCCGTCGCGCTGAGCGATGCGCTGGAGCTGGAGACCCTCGACTTCGTGGAGCTGCGCGCGTCGTTCGAGAGCATTGTGTTTGCCGCCACGAGTCACATGAAGGACCTGGCGGAGCTGGTTCCGGTCACGGAGAAGGGCTGACGTTATCATGGGGATCTTTCAGAAGCTTTCGTTGCTGCTTCGCTCGAACATCAACGACGCCATCGCCCGGGCGGAGAACCCCGAGAAGGTGCTGAACCAGCTCATCTCGGACATGCGCGAGCAGCTCAGCAAGGCGAAGCAGGAGGTCGCCGTGGCCATCGCCGATGAGCAGAAGCTCCGGGCGCAGGTCGAGGAGGAGGCCCGGCAGGCGGCCGAGTGGGAGAAGCGGGCCATGCTCGCGGTGAAGGAGGGCCGGGACGACCTGGCCAAGCAGGCGCTGGTCCGTCAGCAGGAGCACGCCAATCGTGCGTCCACGCTGGAGGAGACGTGGCGGAAACAGGCCGAGGAGACCGAGAAGGTCAAGGCCAGCCTGCGCGAGCTGAACGACAAGATCGAGGAAGCGAAGCGGAAGAAGAACCTCCTGGTCGCGAAGCAGAAGCGGGCGCAGGCCCAGCGTCGGATCCACGAGACCATGTCCGGGCTGAGCGACAAGTCGGCGTTCGAGGCGTTCGAGCGAGTGGCCGAGAAGATCGAGGAGGGCGAGCGGAAGGCGCTGGCCTCCGCCGAGGTCACCGAGTCGCTGACGGGCGATACGCTGGAGACGGAGTTCAAGCAGCTCGAGGGCGGCAGCGACGACGTGAATCAGCGGCTGCAGGCGCTCAAGGAGCAGATGGGGCTGCCATCGGGGAAGAAGGAGACCCCGGCGCTCTCGGCGGGCAACGGGCCCGAGACCGAGGAGATCGAGGAGGGCGAGGTCGTCGAGGGCGAGCTGGAGGAGGAGTAAGGAGTAAGGAGTAAGGAGTAACGCCTTCAGAGGCGGGGATCGAGGCAGGTGGGTCGCAGCGGGGCAGGGGGCCGGGTCGGCTTCCTGCCCTGCTGCGTTTCAGCCGGCCTGGCGGCGCCCGGCCCGCGCCGGCCTCAATCGTAGAGCAGGTACGGCGTGACCGTGGCCCGGAAGACTGCCCGCTGATCGGGCCACGGGGCGGTGATCTCGTCGAGCGCCGTGCCGGCCTGGATCTGCTCCCGGAGCCGGGGGCCACCGGCCAGACCGTCGAACCAGTCGTCGCGCCAGCGGAACGCGTCGGTGTGGAGCCGGGTGATCTCGAGGAGCGCCGCGATGGTGACGGGCACGGGGTCGTAGGCGGACCGGTCGGTCACCGTCTGACGGATCCCGTGGACCGTCTCGCCGCCGTACTTGCCGTCCGTCGGGCCGTCGGGCGTGAACGTCACGACCTCGAAGGCCACGCCGGGGAACTCGTGGGCCCGGAGCGTCGCGACGACGGCGTCCGCGTCCAGCCACGGCGCGCCCCATAGCCGGAACGCCTCGGGCGTGCCCCGTCCCACGGACAGGTTCGTCCCCTCGAGCAGGCAGGTGCCGGGGTAGTGGGTGGCACTCTCCACGGACGGCATGTTCGGCGATGGCGGCCGCCACGGGATCCCGGTATCCTCCCACCACATGGATCGGGTCCACCCCTCCATGGCGACGACGTGGAGGTCGACGCCCAGGTCGTACTCCCCGTTCACGTACCGGGCCAGCTCGCCGGCGGTGAGGCCGTGGCGCATGGCGGCCTCGTAGTACGCGACCGGCATGTAGCCGGGCCGCACGTTACCCTGGACGAGCGTGCCGCCGATGGGGTTCGGCCGGTCGAGGACGACGAACCGGAGCCCGTGCTCGGCCGCGGCCTCCATGGCGAGCGTCATGGTCCAGACGTAGCTGTAGTACCGGGTCCCGATGTCCTGGATGTCGAAGACCAGCGCATCCACGCCCTCGAGCATGGCCGGCGTCGGCTTCCGCGTGTCGCCGTAGAGCGAGTGGATCGGGAGGCCGGTCACGTCGTCGACCGAGCTGTCCACGGGCCGGTCGACATCGCCGCGGATCCCGTGCTCGGGGCTGAACAGGGCCACCAGATCCACCGCGTCGTGGAGGTGAAGGCGGTCGATGGTGCTGACGGGCGGCTTGCCGGTGCCGGCGTCCCAGGAGACGCCCGTGTGGTTGGTGATCAGCCCCACGCGACGGCCGTCCAGCAGCCCGATGCTGTCCCGCAGCAGGACGTCAACGCCCAGCGTAACGGCCGGCCCGGCCGGCGGGACCGCGGTGGCGACCCGGTCGGCGGCGGGCGCATCGACGGCCGCGGCCGCGTCGCGCTCCGCGGCCGGTGCGTCCGCCGAGCCGCCGGGCCCGCACGCCGACAGGAGGAGGCCGGCGCCCAGGAGGCCGGCCGCGAGCGCGGCGCGGAGAGCGAGCCGCCGCCGGTCACAGCGTTGCCCGACCGATTGTCGCGCAGCAGCGCGTCCGGATACCTTCCGTTCCGTATGCGTCATCGTCTTCCCATTGTTCTGATCCTTGTCCTCGCTGCGTCCGCGTGCACCGGCCGTGCGGCCCCCATCGCGCCGGCGCAGGAATCTGCGATCGACACGGCCCCGGCGCTCGGGAGCCGGCTCCTGCCCGTGGACTCTGCGGCCCATCGGTGGGTCGACTCGGCGGTCTCGTCGCTGGATACCCGCGGCCTCGCCGCCCAGCTGGTCTTCCCGTGGATGTGGGGCCGGTTCGTACCCACCGACAGCGACGAGGGCCGCCGGCTCCGGACGTGGGTCGATGCCGGGGTCGGTGGTATCATCACGTCCATCGGCCCGCCGGTGGCGCTGGCCGACAAGCTGAACCGGCTCCAGCGCAACGCGGCGCTCCCGCTCCTGATCGCCGCGGACCTCGAGTACGGGCCCGGGCAGCGGATCCGGGGCGGCACACTGCTGCCCTGGGGGCTCGACATGGGGAGCGGAACCACGTTCCCGCCGGCCATGGGACTCGGCGCCACCGACGACCCGGCGCTGGCCTGCGAGCTCGGCCGGATCACCGCCGCCGAGGCCCGGGCCGTCGGGATCCACCTGGTGTTCGCGCCCGTGGTCGATGTCAACAACAACCCGGCCAACCCCATCATAAACACGAGGAGCTACGGTGGCGACCCGGCGGCCGTGGCCGCGTTCGCCGCCGCCCAGATCCGGGGGCTCCAGGACCACGGTGTGCTGGCCACGGCCAAGCACTTCCCGGGGCACGGGGACGCGACCACGGACACGCACGTCGCGCCGTACATCCTGCGGATCGATGCCGCCCGCGCCGACAGCGTCGAGCTGGTGCCGTACCGGGCGGCGATCCGGGAGGGCGTTGCGGGGGTGATGACCGCCCATATCGCGTTCCCCGCCCTGTCCGGTGACTCCGAGCTGCCCGCCACGCTCTCCCCGCGGATGCTCGACTCGCTCCTGGTCGGCGAGCTGGGCTTCGACGGGCTGGTAATCACCGATGCGCTGAACATGGGCGCGATCGTGCGGGCGTTCGGCGCGGAGGAGGCGGCCGTCCGGGCTCTGGAGGCCGGCGCCGATATCCTGCTCCAGCCGGCCGACCCGCTGGTCGTGATCGATGCGTTGGTCCGGGCGGTCGACGAGGGACGGATCCCGCGGGCCCGGCTCGAGCGATCCGTCCGGAAGGTGCTGGAGGCCAAGGCACGCGTAGGGCTGCACCGGGAGCGGACGGTGGACGTCAGCCGGGTCGCCGACGTGGTCAGTGCACCGGAGCACCTGGCCGCCGCGGCCCGGGCCGCCGAGCGGTCGATCACGCTGGTCCGCGACCGGGACGGGCTCCTGCCGCTGGTCCCGCTCCGGGATCGACGGGTGCTGCTGGTGACGTACACCGACGCACTGGCGCCCTTCGCCGGGCGGACGCTGGGTCGGGCGCTGGCCGGCGAGGTCGTCGACATCGACCGGATGGCGTTCGGGCCGGAGCCGCCGTCGCCCGATCGGCTGGAGCGGCTGGACCGCGAGGCCGAAGCTGCGGACGTGGTCGTGATGGCCGTGGATGCCGGCGTCCGGGCCGCCGGGGGCGCCGGCGCGATCGACCCGGCTCTGACGGCCGCGATCCGCCGGATCGCCTCGACCCGCCCGCTCGTGGTCGTCTCCCTCGGCAACCCGTACCTGATCTCGGTGCTGCCGGAGATGGGCACCTACCTGCTGGGGTGGAGCGGTGCCGACGTGAGCCAGCGTGCGGTGGCCCGAGCGCTGCTGGGCGAGCGCCCGGTGGCAGGCGCGCTTCCCATCACGATCCCGCCCGACCACGGGCGCGGCGAGGGCGTGCGGCGGGAGGCCGCCACGCCGGGTCGGGTGGCGACTGGTGGCGGCCTCGGGCCCGCGGCGCTCGACTCCCTCGCCGGGGTGATCGAGGCCGCGATCGCCGATGGAGTCACGCCCGGCGCGGTGGTCACGGTGGGCACGTCGAGGGGCGGGTCGTGGACCCGGGCGTTCGGTCGGACCGACCGGGCGCCGGGCGCGCCGCCCGCCACCGACTCGACGCTCTACGACCTGGCATCGCTGACCAAGGTCGTGGCCACGACCAGCGCGGTCATGCGGCTGGTCGATCAGGGGCGGATGGCGCTGGACGCGCCCCTCTCCCGGTACCTCCCCGCGTGGCGCACCGGCGGCTGGCGGGACCGGGTGACGATCCGGAGACTGCTGACCCACCGGGCGGGGCTGCCGGCCTCCGCCCGGTTCTGGCACCCGTCGGAGGGCGGGCTCCGGGGGGATTCGGCCATCGTGGCGGCCATCGCGGACCGGGGCCCCGTCTTCGCTCCCGGCGCGGCGTACCGGTACAGCGACCTGGGGTTCATCCTGCTGGGCGCCGCCGTCGAGGCGGTGGCCGACACGTCCCTCGATGCGTTCCTGGACGCCGAGCTGTGGACGCCGCTGGGGATGGGCGACACCGGCTTCAACCCGACCGGTCCGCTGCCGACGGTGCCCGGAGCAGGCCGGGACACGGTGGCAGGCGAGCCGGCCAGCCCATCGCCGCGTCTCGTTCCGCTGGTCCGGATCGCGCCCACGGAGCTGGACACGGTCTTCCGGCGCACCCACGTGCACGGCCAGGCCCACGATGAGAACGCCTGGGCCATGGGCGGGATCGCCGGCCATGCCGGCCTCTTCTCCACGGCGCCGGACCTGGCCCGGTTCGCCCACATGCTGCTGCGGGCGGGGCAGGCCGGGGAGACGCGGGTGCTGAGCCCCGATGTCGTGGCCGGGTTCACGACGCGAGAGCCGGGAACCGGCCGGGCCCTCGGCTGGGACGCGCACGACCCCGGCGACCGGGACGAGGACGCTCGTGCGATCGAGGCGCCGTTCTCCGACGCCGCGTTCGGCCACACGGGGTTCACGGGCACGAGCCTGTGGATCGACCCGGCGCGGGACCTCTACGTGATCCTGCTGACCAACCGGGTCAACCCGACCCGGGCGCAGGGCGGGATCGGAGCGCTGCGACGCGCGGTCCACGAGTGGGCGGTCCGGGCGGTGGAGCCCGCGCTTCCGCGTTGAGCCGACGTCCACTCGCCTGTACCTTCCACCGCCATGTTCACGCCTCTCGACACGCTCGTCCTCGTGGTCTACATGGCCGTCGTCATCGGCCTGGGCACCTGGATGGGTCGCTCCCAGCGCTCCGCCCGCGACTATTTCCTGGCGGGTCGCGACGTGCCGTGGTGGGCGGTCATGCTCAGCGTGGTGGCCACCGAGACCAGCGCCCTCACGTTCATCAGCATCCCGGCCACCGCGTACACCGCCGACTTCTGGATCCTCCAGCTCGCGGCCGGCTACCTCATCGGCCGGGTCGGCGTGGCGTACGTGCTGCTCCCCGGCTACTTCCGGGGCGAGCTGACCACCGCGTACGCCCTCCTGGAGGAGCGGTTCGGGCTCGGGACGCGACGGTTCGCCAGCGCGATCTTCATGGTGACCCGGGCGTTCGCCGACAGCGTCCGGATCTTCGCGGCGGCGATCCCGCTGGCGCTGATCACCGGGTGGCCGTACTGGCAGGTGATCCTGCTGGTCGGTGCGGCCACGCTGGTCTACACCTGGTACGGCGGGCTCAAGGCCGTGGTCTGGGTCGACGTGATCCAGATGGGACTCTACATCGTCGGCGGCGCCGCGGCGCTGTGGGTGCTGGCCGACGCTGTGCCCGGCGGCTGGAGCGCGATCTCCGCGGCCGCCGCCGAGGCCGGCACCTTCCGGGTCGTACACCTGGACGGCGGGCCGGCCCAGGCGACGTGGCTGCTGACCGGGCTGGTGGGCGGCGCGTTCCTCTCCATGGCCACCCACGGCGTCGACCACCTGGTGGTCCAGCGGCTGCTCGCCGCGCCCGGGCTCGGCGGCGCGCGGAAGGCCGTGATCGGGAGCGGCGTGGTGGTGCTGGGCCAGTTCGCCCTCTTCCTGCTGGTCGGCGCGGGGCTACGGGCGTTCTACGACGGCCGCGTGTTCGAGACGCCCGACGAGGTCTTCCCGCTCTTCATCATCGAGGGGCTGCCGCCGGGACTCAGCGGGCTGATCGTGGCCGGGGTGCTGGCGGCCGCGATGTCGACGGTGTCGTCGTCGCTGAACTCGCTGGCCTCGGCCACCACCCACGACCTCTACGCGCCGGCCACCGGTCGGACCGATGACGACGGGCGACTGCTGGCCGCCGGGCGGATGTTCACCCTGCTCTGGGCCGTCATCCTCATCGGCGGTGCGATCGCCTTCGAGCTGGCCCAGCAGGGGACGCCCATCGTGGTGATCGCGCTCCAGATCGCGTCGTTCACGTTCGGCCCGCTCCTCGGTGGGTTCCTCCTGGGCACGCTCTTCCGGAGCCCGGACCAGCGGGACGCCGTGCTGGGGATCGGCACCGCCGTCATCGCCATGACCACGCTCTGGGCGGTCCAGACGTTCGGCGTGATCACGCCCGTCCTGGACACGCTCTGGTTCGCGCTGGTCGGGTCGGGTCTGACCGTGGTGGTGGGGCTGCTCAGCGCACGCATCCGGCGCTGACGCGTACGGGCGCCACCATCCCCGGCACCGCGGCGCGCGCCTGAAACCCGGCGGCGGTCGCGCCCGTCGTGTTGGAGACAGTCCGAGCCGGCCCGGTACAACGGTTCGGACCGACCGATTGTCAAAGGACAGTGCAGTCCGTCTCCTCGCCCGGGATCACGCCATGGCCAACCTGAAGCTCGCCGTTCGGAAGCTCCTCAAGACGCCGTTCATCACCGGGGTCGCCGTCCTCTCGCTCGCCCTGGGGATCGGCGCGAACGCCGCGATCTTCTCGATCTTCGACCAGATCCTGCTCCAGGCGCTCCCCGTGGCGGAGCCAGACCGACTGGTCAACCTCGGGGCGCCGGGCCCGAAGCCCGGGAGCCAGACGTGCAACTCCGCCGGCGGCTGCGACGAGGTGTTGAGCTACCCGATGTTCCGGGACCTGCAGGCCGCCGACGGGACGGGGTTCGCCGGGCTGGCCGGGCACCGGCTCTTCGGTGCCAACATCGCCCGGGGCGACCGGACGGTGAGCGGGACCGGCGTGATGGTCTCCGGGTCGTACTTCCCGCTCCTCGGGCTGCGACCGGCGCTGGGCCGGCTCCTGCAGCCGGTGGACGACGAGGTCGTTGGCGAGCACCCGCTCGCGGTTCTGAGCTACCGGTACTGGCAGAACAACCTGGGGGGCGACCCCGGGGTGCTGAACCGCCCGATCGTCATCAACGGGGTGACCATGACAGTGGTCGGGGTGGCGCCCCGGGGCTTCGACGGGACCACGCTCGGGCCCCAGCCCGACGTCTTCGTCCCGCTGAGCATGCGCGGCCAGATGGAGGCGTGGCGAGGCGACTTCGAGAACCGGCGGTCGTACTGGATCTACGCGTTCGGGCGGCTGGCATCGGGTGTGACCGTGGAGCAGGCCGAGTCGCGGATCAACCGGGTCTACAGCTCAATCATCAACGAGGTCGAGGCGCCGCTTCAGGCGGGGATGAGCGACCAGACGCTGGCCGAGTTCCGGGAGAAGCAGCTGACGGTCGAGCCGGGTGAGAAGGGGCAGAGCTCGGTCCACGAGGATTCCCGGACCCCGCTCCTTCTGCTGCTGGGGATCACCGGGCTCGTGCTGCTGATCGCGTGTGCCAATATCGCGAACCTGCTGCTGGCCAAGGGTGCGCACCGGACCACCGAGATGGCGGTGCGGGGCTCCATGGGCGCGACCCGGGGTCAGCTGCTCCGGCAGCTGCTCCTCGAGGCGCTGGTCCTGGCCGCCACCGGCGGCGTGGCGGGGCTGATCGTGGCGTGGGCCACGCTCCGCGGGATCGGCGCGCTCCTGCCGGCCGAGCAGGTCGCGATCCTGGAGCTGCAGCTCAGCCCGGAGGTCATCGGGTTCACGACGGCCGTGGCCGTGGGCACGGGGATCCTGTTCGGCCTCTACCCGGCGTGGCACGCGACCCGGACCGACCTGGTCACGTCGCTGAAGAGCAGCACCGGCCGGACGGCGGGCGCCCGGTCGGCGGCCCGGTTCCGCACGGGCCTCGTGACCGCGCAGATCGCGCTGTCCGTGATGCTGCTGGTGGCGGCCGGGCTCTTCATCAAGAGCCTGGCCAACGTGACCCGCGTGGACCTGGGCCTCCGGACCGACAACGTGGTCACGTTCGCCGTGTCGCCGATCCTGAACGGGTACGAGCCGGAGCGGTCCCAGGTCCTCTTCGATCGGCTGGGGGAGGAGCTCAACGCCCTGCCCGGCGTGTCGGGAGTGACCTCCGCGATGGTCGGGATCCTGGCCGGGAACAGCTGGGGGACCGACGTGGCCGTGCAGGGGTTCGAGGGCGGGCCGGATGTCGACCAGAACTCCCGCTACAACGAGGTGGGACCCGGCTACTTCAGCACCATGGGCATCCCGCTGATCGCCGGCCGGGAGTTCGATCAGCGTGATGGGCCCGATGCCACGCCCGTCGCAATCGTGAACGAAGCGTTCGCGGAGAAGTTCGGGCTGGAGCGTGGCGAGGTGGTCGGGTCGTTCATGTCGCTGGACAGCCGGGCCAGCGGCGACTCCCTCGACATCCAGATCGTGGGACTCGCCCAGAACGCCAAATACAGCAGCGTCAAGGACGAGATTCCCCCGCTCTTCTTCATCCCGCACCGGCAGGACGAGGACCTGGGGTTCCTGAACTTCTACGTCCGCACGGAGGGCGACCCGACCACGACCGTCCGGGCGATCCCCGACGTCGTCCGGCGCCTCGACGCGAACCTCCCGGTGGAAGAGGTGAAGACCCTGGAGCAGCAGGCCTCCGAGAGCGTCTTCATGGACCGGTTCATCAGCATCCTGACCACCTCGTTCGCCGTCCTGGCTACACTCCTGGCCGCCATCGGGCTCTATGGCGTGCTCGCGTACACGGTCGCGCGGCGGACCCGGGAGATCGGGCTCCGGATGGCGCTGGGCGCCGATACGGCGATGGTGCGCCGCCTGGTGCTGACCCAGGTGCTCTGGATGCTGGTCGTCGGCGGCGCGATCGGGATCGCGGCCGCCCTCGGCCTGGGCCGGGCGGCGGGCTCGCTCCTCTACGAGCTCGAGGGGCACGACCCGATGGTCCTGGTGGCGGCGCTCACGCTGCTCGCGGCCGTCGCGTTCGGGGCCGGGTATATCCCGGCGTTCCGGGCGTCCCGTGTGGACCCGATGGAGGCGCTCCGGCACGAGTGAGGGGGCGACCCCCGGGCTGCGCGTCCGGCGGCTTGCCTCCCCTTCGCGCCAGCGCCCAGATTGCCGACACCGACACTCGTCCCGCGGACCGCACCGGGAGGTTGACCCGTATGGCAGAGCAGAACACCGCACCCGCGAGGCTTCCGAAGCACGTCCTGATCCGGGACCTGGTCATACTCCAGCTCAAGCTCTGGCTGGATGGGGTCAAGGACATCGTGCTCTCGCCGCTCTCCATCGGCGCGGCGGTCCTCGACATCCTCTTCGGGCCGTCGGACGGCGGCCACAGGCTCTACAAGGTCCTGGGCCTCGGCGAGCGGTTCGACCTCTGGCTCAACCTCTACGGGGCGACGGGTCGCGCCGAGACCAGCGGCGAGGGGCTGTTCGGCGGGAGTCGGGCGGGCGACGACACGCTGCTGGGCCGGTTGGAGAAGCTGGCGAAGGGGCACGAGGAGGAAGAGTAAGAGTGCAAGAGTGCAAGAGAGGACCGTGACGATCGGCGGCGCGGAAGCGACGCGGCTCACGGCGGTGGAGCGGCGGGTGCTGGATGCGGTGGATGTCGGCGCCCTGGTCGATGCGCTGGGCCCGCTGATCGCCATCGACAGCTCGGGCGGGCGGGAGACGCCGGCCCAGGAGCACGTGGCCGCGCTCATGGAGAGGCTGGGCCTGGAGACGGACGTCTGGGCGATCGACCTGGGCGCCCTGGCCGGGGACCCGGCGTTCAGCCAGGAGCTGGACCGGACCGAGGCGTTGGGCGTGACCGGCCGGGTGGGGTCGGGTGCGTTCGACGGCACCGGTGCCCACCGGCCGGGTGATGGGCCCACGCTGGTGCTCAACGGTCACGTGGATGTGGTACCCGCGGGGCGGCCGGACCGGTGGACGGTCCCGCCGTTCGAGGCTACGGTCCGGGACGGGCGGATCTACGGTCGGGGCACAGCCGACATGAAGGGCGGGCTCCTGGCCGCCCTGTTCGGTCTCCGGGCGATCCGTGAGGCCGGAGTGGAGCTGGCCGGCTCGGTGCTGGTCCAGAGCGTGGTCGGGGAGGAGGACGGGGGACTGGGCACGCTCGCCGCCGTCCGCCGGGGCCACACCGGGGACGGCGCCATGGTCCTGGAGCCCACGGACCTCGTGCTGGCGCCGGCCCAGGCCGGGGCGTTCAACTTCCGGATCACCGTCCCCGGGAAGGCCGCCCACGGCGCGCTCCGGGCGGAGGGGGTCGACCCCATCGACCGGTTCATCCCGCTGTACCGCGCGCTCCAGGCGCTGGAGCGGGAACGGAACGCACGGCCGCGGCATCCCATGTTCGCCGCCGACCCGCTCCCCTACGCCCTGTGCGTCGGCACCGTGCGGGCGGGGATCTGGGCATCCACCGTGGCCGAGTCGCTGACGCTGGAGGGCCGGCTCGGGATCGCGCCGGACGAGGACCCGGACGCGGCGCGGCGGGAGCTCGAGGCGGCGGTGGAGGCGTTGGCCGCCCTCGACGAGGGGCGGACGGCGGGCGCGGCGGAATGGCTCCGTCGCAACCCGCCGGTGCTCGAATGGTGGGGTGGGCAGTTCGAACCGGCGGCCACCGACCCGGACGCCCGGATCGTCGGGACGGTCCGGGACGCGTTCGCCGCCATCACCGGCGGGCCGCCACCGGTCCGGGGGATGCCGTACGGCGCCGACCTGCGACTCCTGGTCAACCAGGGTGGCGTGCCGACGGTGCTCTTCGGCCCCGGGGATGTCCGCCGGGCGCATGCGCCGGACGAGTACGTCGAGGTCCGGGAGCTGGAGACGGCCGCGAAGGTGGTGGCTCTGACGGCGCTCCGCTTCTGCGGCGTCGCCTGATCCGGGGCTAGGGGCGGACGTCCAGCTCCCCTTCCACGAGCCAGTCGAATGCCGCGGTGCTGATCTCGCCCGGCACCTCGTGCCCACCGTTGAACTCGCGGTAGGTCACGTCGTATCCGGCGCCGAGAAGCTGCTGGACCATCGACTGTGACCGTTGGACCGGCAGCACCGGGTCACTGGCGCCGTGCGAGAGGAAGACCCGGGGCTTCGGCTCGAGCCGGTCCCCGGTCTCGAAGCCCGGTGAGAACCCGATCAGATGCCGGACCAGCTCCGGGTTCCGGAGTCCCAGGGAGAGGGTGTAGGACGCCCCATCGGAGAACCCGGCGAACGCGACGCTGCCAGGGTCGATGGCGCACCGGTCGAACACGACCTCGAGCGCGCGATCGGTCGCGGCCACGTCGGGGCCCAGGCCGCCGTACACGAGGTCCCACGTCGGGCCCCGGGACTGCATGATCAGCAGCACCAGCCCCAGCCGGTCGGCATGGCCGTACGGCGACACCCAGTTCTGCGCGCTCCCGCCCGCGCCATGGAAGAGGACGACGATCGGGGCCGGGATGTCGGGGTCGTAGCCCTGCGGGACGTACACGACCGGGTTCCGGTCCAGGTCGAGATCGAGCACATGGCTGCCGGGCTGGAAGAGCGTGCCCGCGGGGCTGTGGGGCCGCGCTGAAAGCAGACCGAGCTCGGCATCCGACGGGGGCGCCATGGGCTCGTTGCACCCCGCCAGCACGACCACCAGGATGGCGGCGGAACGGAGCATGGCTCGCCGGCTCATACACACCTCCAGAGGTCGGTCTGTCGATCGGGAGGTCCGCCGGCGTGACCGGCCGGACCCCACGCTTCATCAGGATGCCGCCCATGAAACGCTCGGCGGGCGACGGTCGTGACGGCCACCTGCGCGGCCCGCCTTCGGCCCGCGAGCACATCGCCGTGGCAAGACCGCCCACCTCCGGCCAGGGGCGGCGTCGCATGACGCCGTCAGACCACGCGGGGCAGAGGGCGCCCGGTCTTCCGGGCGACCACGGCGTAGTAGTAGAGCGGTCGGCCGTCGATGGCGAGCCGGTGGCGGTAGCGCTCCATGTGGTGCAGCTGCATGTAGTCGCTGAAGACGAGCTCCCGTACGAGTTTGGAGAAGCCGCTCTCGTCCGTCACGTCGAGGAAGCTCTCCTGGATATTGAACGCGATCCATGCGTTGTCGCTCACGAGCTCGAAGCCCTGGGTCAGGACAGCGGCCGGGATGTCGCCGAAGCCGAGTGCGGCGACGGTGAGCAGGCAGTCGAAGCTCCACGCCTCGAGCTCGTCGCGCTCGTCCTCCTCCAGGTCGCCCATGTCGCAGACGTAGTAGTGGTCGTAGAGGCCGGGCCGGTCGCGGAAAGCCGCGTCACGCGCCTCCGGGACGATGTCGACGCCCACGAGCCGCGCCACGCCGTACTCCGCGACGGCCTCACCGGCCATCCCGTTCCCGGCGCCCAGGTCCATGACCCGGAGCTGCGAGTGGTGGGCCTCGTTCTTCTGCAGCGTGGCGTGCAGGATCTCGGTCACCTTCCGCGGCGACTGGCACTTCGGCCGGTCGTAGAAGAGCTGCTCGTAGAGGCCCGGGCGTCGATAGATCTCGCCGTACTCGTGGAACCGGATCGGCTCCCGCTGCCCGTCCTCCACGAGGAAGAACGAGGCCTCGTCCTGGTCCGGCGTCCGGTCGCGGCTGGGCGGCGGGAACTCGACACGATGGTGGGGCAGCCTGCTCTCCGGGCGGCGCGGGGTCCTCGGGGTGCTGCGGGTCTCGTCGATGGTGCTCAGGGCTCCTTCCGGGCTGCGATGGGTGGATGCTCCTCGTCCGGCAGTGCGGGGCACCGCCCTTCGAGTGGAGCAGGTTCGGTGCCGCCGTGTGGGCGTGGCCGACGCGGGGTGTTGTGGGACTCCCATCGGACCGTCATCATGGGGCCAGATCGTGACCACCGATGTCAGGAGCCGCACCGCTCGATGACCGAAGCCGAAGCCGGGAAGGCCGACGCCGCCGAGGAGCCGGGGAGCCCCGGGACCCATGCCGTCCAGCCACCGCCGGAGCTGAACCCCCGACGGGAGCCGGTCCTCGACTTCGCCGACCGTCCGCTCGACGAGATGACCGCGGAGGACTACGACCGGCTCGGGTTCATGGCCGGGCTCGAGGTGCACCAGCAGCTGCTGACCGACTCGAAGCTGTTCTGCCGCTGCCCGGCCGGCCGACGGGTCGAGGACGTCGACGCCGAGGTGCTGCGGCACATGCGGCCCACGCTCTCGGAGCTCGGCGAGTACGACCGCACGGCGCTGATGGAGTTCAAGACCCGCAAGGAGATCGTCTACCTGCTCGAGCGCGGCACCGTCTGCACGTACGAGATGGACGACACGCCGCCCTTCCATATCGACGAGACGGCCGTCCGGATCGCGGTCGAGATCGCCGAGCTGTGCGGGCTGAACCTGGTCAGCGAGCTGCACGTCATGCGGAAGCAGTACCTGGATGGTTCGATCCCGACCGGCTTCCAGCGGACGGCCATGGTCGGGCTCACCGGCGCCATCCCGCTCCGGGTCCCGTCGCTCGGGATCGACCGGACGCTCCGGATCCGGCAGCTGTCGCTGGAGGAGGATTCCTGCCGGGAAGTGGCCGACGTGGGCCACCGGATCACGTTCCGGACCGATCGGCTCGGGATGCCGCTCACGGAGCTGGTCACCGAGCCGGACCTGGTGACACCATGGGAGCTGCAGGCTGGCGCGGATCTGCTGGCCCGGGTCGCCCGTTCCACCGGGAAGGTCCGGCGTGGTGCCGGCGCGGCGAGGCAGGACGTGAACGTGAGCGTGGCGGGGGGGCGTCGCGTGGAGATCAAGGGTGTGCCCCATCACCGGGGGCTCCCCCTCCTGACCCACAACGAGGCGTTCCGCCAGCTGAACCTGCTCCGGGTCCGGGAGGCGCTCGGGGAGCGGGGTGTGACCCATCAGGACCTGCCGGACCCGCCGAAGGGCCGGCCGTGGGAGACGTCGTCGCTCGTGGTCGATGCCCGGCCGATCCTGCGCCGGTCCGATTTCCGGCCGATGCGGAACGCGCTGGAGCGGGGCGACGCGGTGGTCGCCGTCCGGCTGCCGGGCTTCGCCGGCCGGCTCGGGCACCGCACGCAGCCGGGGCGGACGTTCGCCCACGAGCTGGCGGAGCGCGTCCGGGTCATCGCGTGCCCCATTGATCGACCGTTCCTGGCCCATACCGACGCGGATCGGGACACGCTCAACGGCCACCACTGGGCCGAGATCCGGACGGCGCTGGACGCCGGCGACGAGGACGCGCTGGTCGTGGTATGGGCGTCGGCCGACGACGCGGCCACCGCCGCCCGGGAGCTGATCATCCGGGCCCGCGAGGCGCTGGCTGGCGTACCCGCCGAGACGCGGATGGCCAGGGACGACATGACCACCGGCTTCGAGCGGCTGCTGCCGGGCCCCGACCGCATGTACCCCGACACCGACACGCCGCCGCTCCCGATCTCCGACACTGTCATCGCCGAGGTGCGGGACGCGATGCGGGAGACGCCGTGGGACCGGGCGGCGCGGTACCGGGAGCTCGGACTCGATGAAGGTGCGGCCCACACCCTGGCCGGCGCGCCGTGGGCCGACCTCTTCGACGCCATGGCGCCCGAGCCCGGCGACGTGGCCCGTCGCCTCGCCGAGGTGCTCCGGCTCCGGGTCCCGTTCTACGCCCGGCGCGTCCGGGCCGGCGCGCTGGACCGGTCGGGTGCGGGCGGCGACCAACCCCGCAGCTACGCCGGCGAGCCGTCCCCGTACGACGGCGTGCCGCCGGCCGACCGGGTCGCGCCGCTGGTCCGGGCACTGGAGGCGGGGACGCTGCGGCCGGGGGCGCTGGTCCCCGCGCTGGATGACGTCGTGATGGAGCCCGACCGGGCAGCGGACCAGATCGTCGACCGGTACCGGGCGATGGATGAGGACGACACCCGGCTCGGAGAACGGGTCCGGGAGGTGGCCCGGACCGCGTCGTCGGAAGGACCGACGGACCCGGAAGCTCGGCTCGATTGGGGGATGGGCGAGGTGATGGGTGAGCTGCGGGGGCGTGTGGACGCGCGTGCGGTGCGGGAGCGGCTGGCCGAGGCGCTGGGTGTCGATACGGAGACCGGTGCGGAGGTGACGGCATGAGTGAGGGCGGGCAGGACCACGGCGGCTACCGGGGCCCGACGCTCGACGTGATGCGCGAGCACGGCGTCACGGTCTGGTGCGAGGTGAAGGCGGAGACGACCCGGGGCGAGTTCATCGGGCTGATCCTGCCGCGGTCGGAGACCAGCGACGAGAAGCACATCGTGCTGAAGCTCGGGACCGGGTACAACATCGGCGTCCGCTATGACACGGTGGAGCGGCTGGAGAAGCTGGGGTACCGGGAGGCGAACTATCATATCCCGGAGCAGGAGTTCCCCACGGATCCGGAGCACCCGAACGTCAAGCTGCTGGGCACCGGTGGGACCATTGCCAGCCGGCTCGACTACCGCACCGGCGCGGTGATCCCCGCGTTCAGCCCGGGCGAGCTGTACGGCTCCGTCCCCGAGCTGGCCGATATCTGCAACCTGGAGACGGAGAAGCTGTTCGGCGTCTTCAGCGAGAACATGGGACCGGACCAGTACCTGGTCCTGGCCGAGGAGGTGGGGAAGGCGATCCGGGACGGCTGGGACGGGATCATGATCGGACACGGCACCGACACCATGCACCACACGGCCGCGGCGCTGAGCTTCATGGTGCAGAACCCGCCGGTGCCGGTGGTCATGGTCGGCAGCCAGCGGTCGTCGGACCGGCCGAGCTCCGACGCGGCCCGGAACCTGATCGCCGCCGCGTGGGCCGCCGGCCACGGACCCATCGCCGAGGTGCTGGTCTGCATGTTCGGTCCCACATCGGACCTCTACAACCTGCTGCATCGGGGCACCCGCGTCCGGAAAATGCACAGCTCCGTGCGCTCCACGTTCCGGACGCTGGGCGACATCCCCGTCGGGATGGTCGAGGACGGGGAAGTGAGGCCGCTCAAGGACGAGTTCGCGCACCGACGCGACGACCGGGACGTCACCGTCCGGGCCGCGTTCGAACGGAAGGTCACGCTGACCTACTACTACCCGGGGATGCAGCCGGACGTGATCGACGGGCTCATCGACGCCGGCTACAGGGGGATCGTCATCGCCGGCACGGGGCTCGGCCACGTGAACCGGGCCATCTACCCGGCGCTGGAGCGGGCCCGGGATGCCGGCGTCCAGGTCTACATGACGCTCCAGACGCTCTGGGGGTTCGTCCAGATGCACGTCTACGAGACGGGCCGGGAGATCCTGGAGCTGGGTGTGGTCCCGCTGGCGAACATGCTCCCCGAGGTCGCCTACATCAAGCTCGGCTGGGCGCTCGGGCTCCACCCCGACGACCCCGAGGCCGCGAAGGCGCTGATGCAGACGCCGATCGCCGGCGAGATGACGCCCCGGGAGCCGCACGACGGCTACCTGATCCTGCAGGGTGGGGTGCCGGAGGTGGAGGCGTTCCTGAAGGAGGTCTGGCAGTAGGCAGGACCGGCGGGAGCCTCACGCGCCCAGCGCCTCCATGGCGGCCGGCACGGCCGCGCCCCTGTCGATGTCCGCACCCATCCCGCCGAGTACGGCGTCGAGGGCGGTGAGACAGAGCAGCACGTTGGTGGGGCTGGCGCTGTGCCCCATGAGTCCGATCCGCCAGATCCTGCCGGCCATGGGGCCGAGCCCGGCGCCGATCTCCAGGTTGAAGTGCTCGAGCAGCGCCGCCCGGACGGCCGCCCCGTCCACATCCCCGGGCACGGTCACGGCGTTCAGCTGCGGGAGCCGGTACTCCTCGGCGACGAAGAAGCCGAGCCCCATGGCCTTGACGCCGGCCTTCAGCGCCTCGTGCATCCTCCGGTGCCGGGCCCACGCGTTCTCCAGTCCTTCCTCCTGCAGGATCAGCAGTGCCTCGTGGAGCGCGTACAGCGGGTTGATGGGAGCCGTGTGGTGGTAGGCCCGTTTTCCTCCGCCCCAGTACCCGGTGACCAGCGTCAGGTCCAGGAACCAGCTCTGAACGGGCGTCGTCCGGGCCTCGACCGCTGCCATCGCCCGGTCGCTGAACGTGACGGGCGAAAGCCCCGGCGTGCACGACAGGCACTTCTGGCTGCCGGCGTAGACGGCGTCGGCCCCCCAGCCGTCCACCTCCACCGGGGTTCCGCCCAGCGAGGTCACCGTGTCCACGATGCTCAGGGCGCCGTGCTCGGCGGCCACGCGGCAGAGAGCGGCGGCGTCCGACTCGACGCCGGTGGACGTTTCGGCGTGGACGAAGGCCAGGGCCCTGGCCTCCGGGTGGCTGGCCAGCATCTCTTCCACGGCGGTCACGTCCACGGGCGCGCCCCACTCGTCCTTGACGACCACGGCGGTGCCGCCGCATCGCTCCACGTTCTCCTTCATGCGGCCGCCGAACACCCCATTGACGCAGACCACGATCTCGTCACCGGGCTCCACGAGGTTCGTGAAGCAGGTTTCCATCCCCGCGGTGCCCGGACCCGATACCGGAAACGTCACGTCGTTCTCTGTCCGGAACGCGTACTGGAGCAGCGCTTTCACCTCGTCCATCATCCCGACGAACGCCGGGTCGAGGTGGCCGATGGTCGGTCGGGCGAGCGCCTCGAGCACCCGGGCCGGGACATCGGACGGGCCGGGCCCCATGAGCGTACGCTCGGGTGGGTGGAAGGATGTATGACTCATATCGTCCCGCGGTCGAAGTCGCGCTCGAGCTTGTCGGGATGAGTCTACGCAGGGGGACGGCCGGCGGCCAGCGGGTCCGGGTGCCCGTGCGGTCCGCGTCCGGGCTCCCACCGGATATCGCCGTCGGCGAGGCGACTGCACCGGGATCGGCCGTCCTCTGGGACCGTCGCCCGGTTGCGCCGGTCCACCGCGGTACCGACACTCATCCCATGATCCAGACCATGGCAGGACTCGCGCTGTTCATCGTGGTGGCGGCAACGGGCGCCACACCCGCGGCCGCACAGGCCGGGGCGAGCGCCACCGACCTCACGCCCGCGGAGCGGGAGATCTCCGCCTACGTCCGGTCCCACGTGGAAGACGGGGTCGAGCTCATCGCCGACCAGGTCCGGATCGGGAGCGGGACCCACAACTTCGACGGGGTCCGCCGGATGCACGAAGTTCTGGCGCCGCATCTGGAGGCGCTGGGGTTCGACGTCCGCTGGGTGCCCCAGGAGCACGTGGGCCGGGCGGGTCACCTGGTCGCCGAGCGCATCGCCGACGACCCGGTGGGGAAGAGCGTGCTCCTGATCGGCCACCTCGACACCGTCGATGAGGGCGAGGGCTGGTGGGAGCGGGACGGGATGACCGGCCGCGGCCCCGGCAGCAACGACATGAAGGGCGGCAACGCAGTGATCATCATGGCGCTCCGGGCGCTCGACGGGGCCGGGGCGCTGGAGGACCGGACGATCCGGGTCATCTTCACGGGCGACGAGGAGTCGCTCGGCGATCCCGTCGACGAGGCCCGTGCGGTCATGGTCGGGCTGGCGAAGGAGTCCGACGTGGCGCTGGAGTTCGAGACGGCCATCACCGGCGACGGCTTCGACTACGGCACCACCGCCCGCCGCGGCTCCAGCGGCTGGCTGCTGGAGGTCGACGGCCGGACCGCGCACTCGTCGGGGATCTTCGGCGAGGGCACCGGCGCGGGCGCCGTCTTCGAGGCGTCGCGGATCCTGGACGCGTTCTACGAGGATCTGCGGGGCGAGAAGTACCTGACGTTCAACCCGGCGGTGATCGTGGGTGGGAGCGACGTGGACTATGACCCCGAGGCGGTGGCCGGGAGCGCGTCGTCGAAGACCAACATCGTGGCCGGTCGCGCCGTGGTCCACGGCGGGATCCGGACGATCAGCGACGACCAGCTGGCGTCGGCTCGAGCGCGGATGCGAGCAATCGTCGCGCGGCACCTCCCGCGCACGTCGGCGGAGATCACGTTCAGCGACGGCTACCCCGGGATGCCACCGACCGAGGGCAACCGTGAGCTGCTGGCCATGTACGATCAGGCCAGCCGCGACCTGGGCTACCCGGAGGTCCGGGAGTTCGACCCCGGCGGCCGCGGCGCGTCCGACCTCTCGTTCGCCGCCGCCCACGTCCGGTTCGGCGCGCTGGGTGGGATCGGCGTGGAGGGGACGGGCGCCCACTCGCCCCGGGAGACCGTGGACCTGGGCTCCCTCGCCAGGGCCACCGAGCGGGCGGCGCTCCTGATCCACCGGCTGCGGTAGCCGAGCGCCGGGAGGCCCGCCATGCCGAAGCCGTGGAAGAAGAACCTCGACAAGGGCGACGACGATGGCTCCGAGCCGCGCACGCTGCACACCGCCGTCGTGGTCGAGACCCTCGACCTCCACGGCTACACGGGCGACCAGGCCGAGCAGCGGCTCGGGATGTTCTTCGACCGCGTGACCCGGACGTCGGCCGGTGAGGTGGTCCGGATCGTCACCGGGCGCGGGGCCCGGTCCCAGGGACCGCCCGTGCTCCAGGGGCTGGTCCGGGACGCCCTGAACGGCTGGCTGTCCGATCACGTCGCCGAGTGGGCGGTGGACGTGGGGGGCGGGGCGTACCTGGTCCGGGTGAAGGGGTAGCCTCAGCGGGCGGTGACCACGGCGTCCGGTCTCGCCGGCTCCAGTGTCACCGTCTCCCGGGTTTCCTCGGGGAACCGGACGAACCGCATGATGTTGCGCTGGTCGTCGTGGAGGTCGAAGAGGAGCGTGTTGCGGACGCGCAGCGTGTCGATCGGTTCCGCGGCCTCGTAGTGGAGCGCGACCCACCAGGCGGTGTGGTGCTGCAGCTGCTCCCGGCCGCTCCGGAGCAGCGCCGGCCGGAGCGTGTCGCCGTGGGCGATGAGGACGAGGTTCTCGCGGATGTAGCCCATGACGAGCGAGTCGGCGGTGGCGCCCGGCGTCAGCGCGACCGCATCGGCGCCGACCTCCGGCCCCAGCGCCCGCTCGAGCTGGTCCTGGAAGAACTGGACCCGCCCGCCGACCACCGCGCCGTCGATGGCCAGGTCCGCGTACGTCTCGTGGAGGTCGTGGACGGCGGGAGCGGTCGACCCCAGCACGAGCGCCACGGCGAGGCCGGCCAGCGCGGCCCGCCAGCCCGGCGACCGCCCGTGGGCCGCCTCGGTCGGTCCGTCCAGACCGTCCGGCCGTCCGCTGCCGCCGGAGCCCGTCCGTCGCCTACCCGCCCAGCGCATCGCCCTGCTCGACGGTTTCCGCGGTCCACGTGTTGTTGATCCGGTCGATGTCGGCGTACGCCTCGTCGGGGTCGACGGTGACCCGGACCAGGTCCCTGTCGCTGAAGAACCCCTTGGTGAACTCCAGCTCGTCGTGGCGCCAGACGTCGGCCGGCAGGTCGAACCGCTCGGTGGTGCCGTCGGTGTAGGTGGCCTCGATCTCCAGCGGCATCACGAGCCCGCCCCGGTTCTCCACGGTGACCCGGTAGTAGGTACGGCCCCGCTCGGTGCTGCCCACCAGCTCCTCCGCGGGCTGCGAGCTCACGTCTCCGATAGCCTGGTCGTTGGCGTGGGTGGTGTAGAACCAGCCGCGCCAGAACCAGCTCATGTTCTCGCCGGCGCCCTCCTCCATGGCGCGGAAGAAGTCGGCGGGCTGCGGGTGCTTGAACATCCACGACCGGGCGTAGTACTGGAACCCGTCGTCGAACGCCTCGGGCCCGAGGACGTGCTCCCGGAGCATCCGCAGTCCGGTGGCGGGCTTGGCGTAGCCGTTGTCGCCGAAGTCCTTGTGGATCAGGTCGGACTCGGTCATGATCGGCACCTGGTCCGGGTCGCGCATGTAGGCGACGATGTTCGGCGCCGGACCCCGCCGGCTGTCGAATGTGCAGTCCTCGTTCTGCGTCCACTCCTTACCGCAGTAGGTCCTGGCGTAGTCCTGCTCGCCGTAGTACTGGAGGAAGGTGTTCAGCCCCTCGTCCATCCACGTCCACTTCCGCTCGTCGCTGGCCACGACCATGGGGAACCAGTTGTGGCCGACCTCGTGGACGGTCACGCTGATCAGCCCGCGCTCGAGCCCCTCGCTGTAGCTGCCATCCGGCTGGGGGCGGGCACCGCAGAACGCGACCATCGGGTACTCCATCCCACCGACCCGGCCGTTGACGTTCACGGCCTTCGGGTACGGGAACTCGAAGGCCATCCGGCCGTAGGTCTTCAGCGTCTGGAGCGTGGCCCGCGTGGAGACCTTGTCCCACAGCGGCATGGCCTCACGGGGGTACAGGCTGTGGACCCTGATGAGCCGGTTGTCGCCGGGGTAGCGGAACCCGGCCGCGTCCCAGACGAACGCCCTGGAGCTGGCGAACGCGAAGTCCCGGACGTTCTCCGCCCGGAAGTGCCAGGTCAGCGTGCCCCGGTCCGTGGGCCGCGACGACGGGTCGCCGACCTCGTCCGCGGCCCGGATGAAGACCGGCTCCTCGCTGCCGTACGCCCGCTCCAGCCGCCGACGCTGCTCGGCCGTCAGCACCTCGTCGGGGTTCTGGAGCGTGCCGGTGGCATCGACGATATGGTCCCACGGGACGGTGAGCCGGACGTCGTAGTCGCCGAACTCGAGGTGGAACTCGCCGCGCCCGAGGAACTGCTCGGTCTGCCAGCCGTTCACGTCATCGTAGACGGACATGCGGGGGAACCACTGGGCGACCTCGTAGATCCAGCCGTCCTCGACCCGCTCCTTGGCGCCACGGGCGAAGTCGGGGATACGGAAGCTCCAGTCGATCTCGAGCTGGAGGCTCTCGCCGGGCTGGAGCGGCTCGGGCAGGTCGACCCGCATGATGGTGTTGTTGATCCGGTAGTCGGCGTCCAGGAGGCGGCCGTCTTCCACGAGCTGGACCCGGCGGAGGTCGTACCCGCCATCGAACGGGTCGAGCCCGAGGAACACCCGCATCCGCTCGCTCACCTGCTCCGGGAACGCTTCCTGGATCTCGTAGCTCCGGCTCTCGTCCAGCGACCGGACGTTCTGGTCCAGCTGGACCCAGAGGAAGGGCAGCGCGTCCGGCGAGTTGTTGTGGTACGTGATCCGCTCGGAGCCGGTCAGCGCGTGCGCCTCGGTGTCCAGCTCGGCCTCGATGATGTAGTCGACCTGCTGCTGCCAGTAGGCGGGGCCCGGCACGCCGGCGGCGTTCCGGTACGCGTTCGGGTCCGGCCAGCTCTCAATGGGTCGGAACATGGAGCGGTTGGTCTCGCTGCCATCGTCGTGGAGCCAGCTCTGGCCGGCGACGGGCGCGGCGAGGAGCGCGAGGAGGAGTGCGGCGAGCGTCGTGGTGCTGAGTCGCATCATCGGGTCCCTGTGTCTCGGTTGGACGTACGTGTCATCGCGGGTGGGGGCGTTCACCATGGTATGGGACGTCCCGGGCGGCGAAACCGTTGGGCGCGAGGCTCCCGCCACCGGGGCGCAGGCGGCGTTTGACGGGGCGTGTGTGGCGGCCGCATCCTTCCAGTCGAGCACGCATCCCCTGCACCCGAGCGCCATGAACCTCGAGCCGCTGCCCACCGAGCTCCGGCCCACGCCCGCGCTGATGAAGTACTACGTCCTCAGCTCGCTGCTGGCCGGCCCGTTCTTCTTTTTCCCGCTGATCCCCCTGTTCGCCCGGTACCGGAGCCTCCGCTACCGCGTCGACGAGGAGGGGATCAGCATGCGCTGGGGCATCCTGTTCCGCCGCGAGGTCTCGCTCAACTACGCCCGGATCCAGGACATCCACCTGTCGAGCAACGTGCTGGAGCGGTGGCTCGGGCTCGGCAAGATCCAGGTCCAGACGGCCAGCGGCAGCGCCGGCGCCGAGATGACCGTCGAGGGGCTGCCCGACCTGGACGCGATGCGCGACTTCCTCTACGACAGGATGCGCGGCGCACGGGGCGAGGGCGGCATGGGCGCGGAGACCGCGGGCTCCGGTGGCGCGACCGGTGCCGGCTCCGGTGGCGCCGTGCCAGCGGCCGACGCCGGGGCACCCCGCAGTACCCCGGGCGACGAGTTGACCGACACGCTGCGGGCGGTGGCGGCCGAGCTGCGCGCGATCCGGGAATCCGTCGAGGAGCGGCGGAGCGATGCCTGACGGGCTCACACGGCGCGTCCTGCGCTGGTTCCGGGTCCCGGCCGAGCCGGAGCCGCCGGCGGGCGATCCGTCCTCGATCCGGGTTTTCCGTGCAGCGCCCAACTTCTTCCGCTACAGGCTGGTGGGCTGGGCCATCGGCCAGGTGGGCACGTTCATCGGCCTTCTGGTCGGTCTCGTGCTCGGCTGGAACCTGATCGATGACTTCTCCGGCAACCGGCTGCCGGGGATCCTCATTACCATCGTCGGGGTCTTCGCCTGGCTCGCGTTTCTCTTCCAGGTCCCGGTCACCTTCGCAGCGCTCCGGCTCGACTACGAGCTGCGCTGGTACATGCTGTCCGATCGTGCGATCCGGATCCGGGAAGGGATCGTGAACGTCCGGGAAAAGACCATGACGTTCGCGAACATCCAGCAGATCTCGGTGAAGCAGGGCCCGCTGCAGCGACTGCTGGGGATCGCCGACATAGAGGTCCGGACCGCCGGTGGCGGGGCGTCCGGCGAGGCGAAGGACAGCATGCACCGGGGCTACTTCCGGGGCGTGGCCGACGCCGAGTCGATCCGGGACACGATCCGGGACCGGGTCCGTCGGTACCGGGACGCGGGGCTCGGCGACACGGACGGGCCGGTGCCCGAGCCGGCGGGCGAGGCCATCCGCGGCGGCGGTCCGGCCGAGGGTTCCCGGGCGGGCCTCGCCCCGGGAGCCGTGGCGCCGGCGACGCTGGAGGCGGCGCGGGCGGTGCTGGCGGAGGCCCGCGCGCTGCGGTTGGAGCATACGACGCACCACCCCGAGGAGGCTGGCCAATGACGTCCATCCGTACTGCCGCCCTGACCGCCGTGCTGGCCGCCGGCCTCGCGGCACCCGCCGTGTCGCAGGCGGACACGTCCGTTCCCCGCTGGGTGATCGAGGTCGAGGCGGGCCCGGCGTGGCAGAGCTATAACGATGTCGAGATCCCGAACGACGGGACCGCCACCCGCTTCTCGCTCTACGACCTCGCCGGCGCCGGGCCCTGGCCGGCCGGACGGGTCTACGTCACGTGGAACGTCAATGACCGGCACGGGATCCGCCTGCTGGCGGCCCCGTTCTCGCTGACCGAGACGGGCACGCCCGACGGCCCCATCGACTTCGCCGGCGCGTCCTATCAGGCCGGCCAGCCCGTGGAGGCGACGTACACCTTCAACTCGTACCGGATCTCCTATCGGTACCGATTCCACGCCGGTGAGACGACGACGGCGTGGGTCGGGTTCACGGCGAAGCTCCGGGATGCCGTCATCCGCCTGGAGCAGGGCGCGACCTCCAGCGAGAAGACCGACCTCGGGTTCGTTCCGCTCCTGCACCTGGCCGGCGACTGGCGGTTCGCGCCCCGGTGGCATCTGAGCCTCGACATCGACGCCCTGGCCGGCGGGCCCGGCCGCGCCGAGGACGCGGCCCTCGAGCTCGGCTACGACCTCGACGACCGGTGGACGCTCCAGGCCGGGTACCGGATGGTCGAGGGCGGTGCCGACGTGGACGAGGTCTACACCTTCGCCTGGCTGCACTACGCCGTCGCGTCCGTGGTCTGGCGACCCTGAGGCACCGTGAGCACCGTTGGATGTTGCGGGAAGCGCGGCCGTCATCGCACTATGGACCGGTGAAGCCCGTCCATCCGAGGGAAGGGCCCATGGGCTACGAGACGCGGGAGCGGATCAGCGCGCTGAAGGGGCTCGGCCGCGCCGAGCGTGCCGCCGGCGAGCTGGAGGCCGCCCGGTCGCTGTATGAAGAGGCGGTACTCCTCTGCCGACAGGAGGGACACCCGGTCCTCCTGGCTCACACCCTCCGTCAGCTCGGCGACGTCCAGCGCGAGGCCGGCCGGCTCGCCGCGGCCGAGCGCTGCTGCGAAGAGGCGCTCGCTCTCTACAGGCGCGAGGTCGGTCGTCGCCCCGTCGAGGTGGCCGACGCGCTGCGCTCCACGGCGCTGCTGCGGGAGGCCCGGGGCGACGCCGAGGCCGCCCGTGAGGTCTGGGCGGAGGCGCGGACGCTGTACCGGGCCGCGGGCGTCCCGTCCGCGGTCGACGAGTGTGCCGAGCATCTGACGACCGCGCGGTCGTGATGTCCGGCGCCGTCGTGGGCCCGGGCACCGCTCCCGGACGGGGCTAGCTCGAGAGCGCGGCTTTCGCCGTCTCGAACGCGGCGTCCAGCCGGTCCCGGTCCCACGCCTCATCGAGCGCGGCTGAGGCCGACCGGTGCACGGCCTCCGCGTGCTTCTGCAGCTCCCGCCTCAGCCCCGGCTGCCTCGCCCGGACGCCCACGGCCGCCAGGATCTCCAGCAGCTCGAGGGGGACGTGCGGGTCGGAACGGCCGTAGTGCCGGGCCTGATCGAAGGCCCGGTGCAGGAGGTCGGCCACGGCGGGCGTCGGGACCACGAGCCGGCAGGCGCCGTCGTCGTCCTCGAACAGGGGCGTCGGGAGCTTCCGATCGGCCATGAGCGCCAGGGATTGCCCGAGGCGCCGGAGCGCCTGTTCGGCGGTGAACGGGTCGTTCACGCCGGGAGAGAGCGCCCGGGCCGTCACCTCCGCCAGCTGGTCGACGCCCCGCTCGACGTCGCGGGTCGAGGCCCGGCTGGAGCCGAGGACCAGCGCATCCGCGATCTCCTCCTCGATCGATTCGTCGAGCGAGCCCGTGACCCGGGCCAGCGGCCGGCCCTCGACCACGAACGAGCCCCGCCCGTGCTTGAGCTCGATGACCAGGTCGTGCTCGACGGCCAGCTCGAGCAGCCCATCGGTGTCGATCTCCTGGACGTACCCGCTGCTCCGGGCCGTCACCTCCCGGCACGCGTCCTCGAAGCCGTCGGGGAGCGCGTCCTCGGCACGGACCGGTCGCTCGGTCCCGCCCTCGTCCTCCAGCGAGGGGAACGTCTGCCGGATCGCGATGTCGAGCTCGTCACCGGCCGTGGCGATGACCTGGGAGGCCTGGATCGATGCGGCCGCGTGGTGGATGAAGTAGATCAGCACCGCCACGCCGGCCAGCGCCAGGACGAGC
This sequence comes from Candidatus Longimicrobiales bacterium M2_2A_002, assembly GCA_051418035.1. GTDB lineage: Bacteria > Gemmatimonadota > Gemmatimonadetes > Longimicrobiales > RSA9 > JAWVYT01. The sequence continues at coordinate 53,669 of JBPRGE010000003.1, read as the reverse complement.
GCCAGCGTCAATGCGAGCTGGGGGACCTCGTCGGTCCCCGCCACCAGCGGGACCTCGCGGAGTACGAGCAGCGAGTACACGAACGTGGCGATGAAGGTGCCCAGCACCGCCTGGTTGCCCCGGTCCCGCAGGAACCCGCGCAGCAGTCGCGGACCGAACTGCGAGGACGCCAGCGACAGCGCCACGAGCAGGATCGAGAAGGTCACGCCCGCCACCGTGATCATCGAGCCGGCGATGGTGGACAGCAGCGCTCGGGCCCCCTCCGGATCCCCGGTGCCGTACAGCCACTCGGCGGCGCCGAGATCGGCGTCGTAGAGCGCGCCATCGGCCGCCAGCACCGCCTGCGACATGGCGATGGCCGTCAGTGTCATCAACGCCGGGATGAACCAGTAGCTGGCCCGGAGGGTGTCCCAGAGGCGGAGGAGTCTGGCGTTCATCGGTCGCGGCGCGGTAGAAGGATCGGTCCCGGCGAATCTGACTCACCGGTCGGGGTCGGGCAACGTGTCGTCGCTCCGATCGATTACCGCGGCACCTCGAACACGATGGGGATGCTGACCCACACGGGCACTCGCCGGTCCCGGTTCCAGGCCGGCGTGAACCGCATGCGGTCCGCCACCCGGAGCGCCGCGGCGTCCAGGTCGTCGAACCCGCTGGATTCGTTGATCAATGTCCGCTGCACGCGGCCCTCGGCGTCGATGAAGAACCACACGCGCACGGTCCCGCCGATGCCGGCGTCCCGGAGGAAGGGCGGATAGAACCGCTCCAGCAGTCGGACCACCTCGCCCGGGTTGTCCAGCCGCGGCGATACCGTCGAAGGCGTGAACGTCGGTGCGGCGGAGAGGTCCCGGTCGGCCGAGCCGGGCGGCGGGGGCAGCAGCGCCGGAGGGTTCGACTCGAGATCGGTCCTGGGGATCGTGACGTCGATATCGACATCACGGTCGCCCACGACCGGCGCCGCGGGGCGGGGGACCGGCGCGGGCTCTTCGGGGAGCTGGATATCCGGGAGCTCCAGCGCCGTCATCCCGCCATTGTCGGCGAGGACGGGAGCGATCCCGATCCCGGGGAAGAGCGCCATGAGGGCGGCGTGGGCGAGGGTCGCGGCCAGGAGCCCGAGCCAGAACCAGCTCCCGAAGCCACGCTTGAACCGATCGTTGGCCGTCTCGGCCGGTGGGGAGTGCGATCGCATGGTGACCTCCTTTCCATGCATACCGGGCCCGGGCCCGGCAGGGTCCAGTCGGCCGGTCGGCCCGCCTGCTTCGGCGAGCCGGCTGCCGCTGACTTCCGGCGGCGGTCGGCCTGTCTAGCCGGTTGCCGCCGGCTCCGGCGTGCGGGCCCGGAAGCGGCGATTCTTGACCAGTACCATGATCGTGCCGAGCACGCCGGCCACCAGCAGACCGTAGTCCTCGGGGACGCCGAACCGGATGGCGGCCCCGGTGCCGATGATGGACCACGCGGCCGGGATCACCAGGAGCCAACCGGGGACGCGACGGGTGGCCCACAGCAGCACGCCGAACGTGGCGATGGTCGTCGGGCACGGGAGCCCGAACGTGGGGCCCTCGGGGAACGGGTGCCCGGCCAGCGCGCCCAGGATCGGGTAGAGCACGAGGCCGTAGACGAGGAAGACGGCCCCGAGGATGCCGTACGCGTCGGGCTCGAACTCGAACGACAGCCCGCGGCCGATGACGCCCACGCCGAGGAAGAGGAGCGCCTGGAGCACGAAGAAGCCGCCGAACGCCCACGCGGCCGGGTTGATGATGGTGAAGAAGACCCAGTGGTAGGCGATCCCCATCCACGCCCACAGGAACGCCAGGATCCCGGCCACCCACGGGTCGGCGCCGTCGGAGGACCGGTACGCCAGGTAGACCAGCGCGGCGGCCAGCAGGTAGAAGGCGATCTGAACCGGCCACACCGCGTCGTTGTAGCGCAGCATGACCTCCATGAACTGCTCGGCCGTGAACGGTGTCTGCACGGTCTCCTCCCCCGAGGGTGTCCGGCGGGAAGGGGCTGTACCAGAGTTGTCGGGCCGACCGCCGCCTGTCAACAGCGCGGGAACGCGCCCGCCCGGCATCCGATGGCCGATCCGGCAGCGCGCCGACCGGGGGCCTGCCGGCGCCCGGTTCTAGGGGACGGTGTCCGCCTCCATCTCCCGTATCGTCTCCAGCGCCCGCCGGAGCCCGTCGACGGCATCCTCCAGCGTGCTCCGGAGCATCTCGAGCGTTTCGCCCCGGACGGTGGACTCCTCCTGGCCCGCCTCCACGGCGGCCTCCTCGGCGGGCAGGGCCACGGCGGGCAGCTTACCGACGAGCGCGTCAACGGAGGACTCCAGGGTGGTGTGCATGACCACGTCGTCGGCGTCGGCCAGGATGATCCGGCGCAGCTCGGGGAAGGCGAGGGCCTCGGGCGTGAGGAAGATCGGCTCGGCGTAGAGGATCGCGTCGCCGAGCGGGATCACCAGCAGAATGCCGCGGGACACCTCGGAGCCCACCTGGCCCCAGAGAGTGAACTGTTCGGAGATGATCGGGTCGTTGTCGATACGGGCCTCGACCTGGTTGGGGCCGTCCACGTGGCGCCCCGCCGGGAAGTCGAAGAGCACGAGCTCGCCGTAGGCGTCGCCATCGCTCCGGGCGGCCATCCAGCCCACCAGGTTGTGGCGGTTGTTGGGGGTGAACGGCTGGATCAGGAGGAACTCCTCGGTTTCCTCACCGGGCAGACGGGCCACGATGTAGTAGGGCTCGAGCGCCTGGGACCGGCCGAAGGAGTTCTGCACCGGGATCGACCACTGGTCCTCCTTGTTGTAGAAGACCACCGGGTCCCGCATGTGGTACTCGAGGAGCATCTGGGTCTGGACGGTGAACTGGTCCAGCGGCACCCGCACGTGCCTGCGCAGGTAGTCCGGCATCTCCTCGGCCGGCGTGAAGAGCTCCGGGAAGATGTTCTGGTACGCCTGGACCAGCGGGTCGTCGGGATCGAAGACGTAGAAATCGATGCTCCCGTCGTAGGCGTTCACTACGGCCTTCACGCTGTTCCGGATGTAGTTGAACCGGCCGTTGAAGGAGGTGGAGTAGGGGTACCGGGTGGTGACGGTGTAGGCGTCCTGGATCCAGAAAAGGCGGTCGTCGGCCACCACGCTGTACGCTTCCCTGTCGCGGAGCAGGAACGGGGTGATGGTGGAGAACCGGTCCGGGACGGTCCGCCTGTACTGGATCCGGCTGTCCTCGTTGATCTCTCCCGAGATCAAGATGTTCAGGTCCTGGAACTCCCAGGCGTACATGAGCCGCCGGAAGAACGAGGACAGGGCCACGCCGCCCTCACCCTGGTAGCTGGTGTAGACGGGGCCGTCTATGCCCGGGTAGTTGAACTCCTGCATTCCGCTGCTGGTGATTGCGTACTCCAGGCTCTTGAGCCCGTAGTAGACCTCCGGCCGCTCCAGCGGGATCTCACCCTCCGGCGGCACGTCGCTGACAAAGAAGGTGGGGCGTCCCCCGGCCCGTACCTCGGTGACGGGGCTCATGGCCACGCCGTAGCCGTGGGTGAACTGGAGGCGGCGGTTGACCCACCGCTGCGCCTCGTCCGGCAGCTTCTCGGCCGACAGCTCTCGGGTGGCGAGCATGACCTGCCGCAGCTCGCCGTTCACCGTGTACCGGTCGGTGTGGACGGCCAGGAAGTCGTAGTAGAGACGGAAGAACTGGATCTGGTTGTAGCTCTGGAGGAGCGGGCTCTCGTCCCAGAGCCGCACGTTCTGGATCGTTCCCTGGTTCTCGGCGATGATCTCCCTGCCCACGTTCCCCAGCGCCGGGTGGCTCCGTGACTGGAGCTGGTCCAGGCCGAACGCCTGCCGCGTGTACTGGATGTTGTTGGCCAGGTACTCACGCTCCCGGGCCAGCTCGCTCGGCTCCACTTGGAGCCGCTGCACCGCGCTCGGCGCCACGGACCCGATCAGCAGCACCGCCGCGCCCCACACCGCCACCGGCCAGATCAGGATCTTCTTCCCCTGGTTCCGGAACGCGCCGTACGCCAGTGTGACGGCGGCGCCAAGGGCGATGACCGTCAGGATCGCCCGACCCGGGAGGTTCACGTTGTCGTCGGTGAACCCGACGCCGTAGACCGCGCCGGTGGGGGAATAGAGGAGCTCGTACCGGCTGAGCCAGTGCCCGGCGGCGAGGACCACGAAGAGGGCGGCGCCCAGCAGCACGAGCTGGGTCCGGGCCTCTCCGCTGAACGAGAACCGGTCGTTCCGGATCCGGCTGGTCAGGTAGTAGTAGCCGGCCACCACCAGCGCCACCGTGCCCAGCGCCGACAGGAGCCAGACGCGGACCAGCTCGAGCGCCGGGAGGGTGAAGATGAAGAAGCCGAAGTCCAGGCCGAAGATCGGCTCGGTCTCGCCGAACGGGACCCGGTTGAGGAAGAGGAGCGCCGTCTCCCACTCGGCGGCCGGGCCGCTGGCGAAAAGGAGCCCCATGATGAACAGGATCCCGGCGCCGGTTCGGACCAGCAGCTTGCGGGCGAAGTCGTAGTCCTGCGCCGAGAGCCCCTCGGGGAGCGCCGGCGTGCCGCCTGTGGCGCGCCAGGCGAGGTAGAGGTTCGGCAGCGCGAGCGCCAGGAAGATCAGGAGCGCCGCCACATAGAGGGCCACCTGGGCCACCGTGGTGGTGATCAGCACGTCCTCGTGGCCCACGCCGCGGAACCAGAGCCAGTCGGTATAGAAGCCCTGGCCCCAGCTGACCAGGAGCCAGAGCAGGAAGAGCCCGATCGCCCAGACCCCCCAGACGATAAACCGGTCGAGGCGGCTCAGATCCAGGTCCGACAGATTGATGCCGTTGCCGCCCTGTGAGGCATCACGTCCCGGGAATTCAAAGTTTGCCATGCCTATGTCCGCCCGTGCGTCCATGTTCGAGAGGTCGCCGGTCCCCGGCCGGCGGTGCGCGCCGCCCCGAGGGTACCGGTCCTGAAACGTACGGGCCCGAAGCGCTGCGGGCGAACAGGCCGGCGCGATACCGCGGTGCCGGGGCAGCGGCGATCGCCTTGACAGTGCCGCGTCGCGGCCGGAAGTTTGCGGCCTCCATCGCGCTGGAGACGCGGACGATTTCCCATACCGACGAAGGACGGACGTGAGTTTCCCATCGGTCAACGAGCAGATGGACGCCATCCGTCACGGTGCGCTGGAGATCGTGCCGGAGGCGGAGCTGGCGGAGAAGCTGGAGACGAGCATCGAGGAGGACCGGTCCCTCGTCGTCAAGCAGGGGTTCGATCCCACACGCCCCGACCTGCATATCGGGCACGCCGTGAGCATCCGGAAGCTGAAGACGTTCCAGGAGCTCGGCCACCAGGTGGTGTTCGTGGTGGGCGACTACACGGCGCGCGTGGGCGACCCGAGCGGCCGGAGCGAGACCCGGCCGACGCTATCGCCCGGGGAGATCGAGGCCAATGCGAAGACGTATGCCGCCCAGGTCGGGAAGATCCTGGACGTGGACCGGGTGCGCGTGGAGTACAACAGCAAGTGGCTCGCGCCGCTGAACCTGGCCGACATCCTCGAGCTCACCGGCTCGTACACCGTGGCCCGGATGCTCGAGCGCGATGATTTCGAGAAGCGGATGGCCGAGAACCGGCCGATCAGCATGATGGAGCTGATGTACCCGCTCATGCAGGCGTACGACTCGGTGGCGCTGGGCGCCGACGTGGAGCTGGGCGGGAGCGACCAGAAGTTCAACCTGGTCATGACCCGCACGATCCAGGAGCGCTACGGCCAGCCGCCCCAGATCTGCCTGATCATGCCGCTGCTCCGGGGCACGGACGGCGAGCAGAAGATGTCGAAGAGCTACGACAACTACATCGGCATCAGCGAGCCGCCCGAGGAGGTGTACGGCAAGACCATGTCGATCCCGGACAGCCTGCTGGCCGAGTGGTACGAGCTGACCAGCGGGCTCACCGGCGATGACCTCGCGGCGGCGCTCGAGGATGTGGAGAACGATCCGTACGAGGCGAAGCGCGCCCTGGCGTGGCTCATCACCGAGGCGTACCACGGGAAGGACGGGGCGAAGGCGGGACGCGAGCACTTCGATACCGTGTTCCGGAAGAAGGAGGATCCGGAGGAGATGCCCGAGGTGGCCGTCCGGCTCGCGCACGACCAGATCCGATACGACGATGGGGCCGTCTGGGTCCCCGGGCTCCTCGTGGTGGCCGGCCTGGCCTCCTCCAACTCGGAGGCGACCCGACTCATCGAGCAGGGCGCCGTGGCCGTCGATGGCGAGGTTGTCGAGGACCGCAGCGCCACCATCCCGGCGGCGCCCGGCCAGGAGCGGGTGCTCCGACGGGGGAAGCGTAAATTCGTGCGTGTGAGGTTCGCGGATGAGTGATGCAGAAAGCAGGACCGGGGCCGGGCCGTTCCAGCCGGTGCGGGTGGACAAGCCGTGGGGCCATGAGTTGATCTGGGCGCACACCGACCGGTACGTGGGGAAGGTGCTGCACGTGAACGAGGGCCACATGCTCTCCCTCCAGTACCACGAGGAGAAGGACGAGACGCTCCACCTCCTGTCCGGCCGGATGAAATTCCTCGTGGGGACCGACCCCGAAGCGCTGGAGGAGGAGGTCGTCGACGAGGGGTGGAGCTACCGGCTCACCCCGGGCACCATCCACCGCATGGAAGCGGTCACCGATGTCGATATCCTGGAGGCGTCCACCCCGGAGCTCGATGACGTGGTGCGCATCGAGGACCGATACGGCCGCGTGTGACGCACGCGGGCCAGGACGCGTTCCTCGGGCTCGGGAGCAACGTGGGAGCGAGGGCGGATCATCTGGCGTTCGCTCTCCGACGGCTCGGTGAGCTCGGGCGGATCGAGGGAGTGTCCGACGTCTACGAGACGTCCCCGGTCGGGTATCTCCCGCAGCCGGACTTCCTGAACCTGGTCGTGCGGCTGCGGACCGCGCTCCGCCCCATCGAGCTGCTGGAAGCGGTCCGGGCGATCGAGGAAGAGCGGGGACGGGAGCGCCGGTTCCGCAACGCGCCCCGGACGCTCGATATCGATATCCTCCTCTACGGCGACCGGGTCGTGACCGAGCCGGGGCTCGAGGTGCCGCACCCGCGGATGACCGAACGGGCGTTCGTCCTCGTGCCGCTGCTGGAGCTGGACGCGGACATCGCGGACCCGCGGACGGGAGTGCGCTACGCGGAGCTGGAGGCGGCGGATCCATCGTCGTCACAGGGAATCGAACGGGTGATGCCCGGAGAAAGGCTGCTGCATGGTCACGACACATAGAATCGCGCTCTCGCTCGCGCTGATCGCCGCCGCCGTGGTGGCGCCGGCCTGTGAGGCCCAGAGCGGGATGACCGACGACGAGCTCCGGGTGATGATCGACTCGCTGCTGCCGTCCATCGCCGAGGTCAGCGGGATGGCCGTGCGCCGGCCCGTCCAGTTCTCCATGCAGTCCCGGGCGGACGCGCGGCGCTTCATCGAGGACCAGCTCGACGAGGAGCTGGGCCCCGAGCAGCTCGATGGGATGGAGCGGGCCTACAAGGCGTTCGGGCTGCTCCCGGACACGCTGGACCTCCGGGCCATGCTGCTGGACCTGTATACCGAGCAGGTCGTCGGGTACTACGACCCCGCCACCGACCGGCTCTATGTCCTCGACGAGGCCACCGCGGCGACCGCCGGCCCGGTCGTGGCCCACGAGCTGGTCCACGCGCTCCAGGACCAGCACACCGACCTGGACTCCCTGGTCGCCGGGGAAAGGGGCAACGACCGGCAGATGGCCGCGCAGGCGGCCGCCGAGGGCCAGGCCACGCTCGTGATGGTGGCGCTCCAGGCCGCCCGGATGAGCGGCCGGAGCGTCGACTTCGCCGCGCTCCCGGACCTGTCCGAGCTCCTCGGACCGGCGCTGGAGGCCGAGAACGAGCAGTTCCCGGTCTTCCGCCGGGCGCCCCGGCTCGTACGGGAGACGCTGCTCTTCCCGTACATGGCCGGCGCCGGCTTCGTGCAGGCGCTGTTCAGGGCCCGGGAAGGCGAGGGGCTGCCGGTCCCCTTCGGCGACCGGCTGCCCCAGTCCACGGAGCAGGTGATGGCGCCCGAGGTCCGGTTCCTCGATGAGCGCGACGCGCCGACGGAGGTCCGCCTCGGGCCGGCGGGCGGCGGGTGGGAGGTGGTGTACTCGAACGTGCTCGGCCAGCTCGAGACCTCGATCATGATGACCGAGCTGCTCGGCGAACGGGGGGGCGACGCCGCCCTGGGGTGGGACGGCGACCGGTACGCCCTGCTGCGGGGACCGGATGGCGGACAGGCGCTGGTCTGGTACTCGGTCTGGGACGATGCCGCGGCCGCGGACGCGTTCGCGGAGCTGTTCCGGACCACGGAGGCGGTCCGGACGGTGGAGCGTCTCGACCACGACGGCCGGCCGATGATCCGGGTCACGATCCCGGGCGATGCCCTGCCCGGTCCCGCCGTGCCGGTCGTGGCGGACCTCGTCGAGGGCTGAAGGGAATCGTCCGGTTCTTGCAACGCTGCGTCGGCGCCCGCGGAGCAGGTCCGCGGGATCGTCCCCAGGGGCAGCGGCCCCGAAGCCGGGTGTGTCATGAGTGCTGAAGGCAGAGAGGTGCTGACGCTGGAGCCGCAGCTGGAGCGGCCCCGGACCGAGATCGTGCTGGAGCGCGGGCTGTTGGAGTCGCTGCCGTCCCTGCTGGCCGAGCGGTGCCCCGCGCCGGCGTACGCGGTCATCTCGGATGAGACGGTGGCGGAGCTCTATGGCACGCGGATCCGCGACCGCCTGGCGGAGGCGGGGCACACGGCGCAGCTGTTCACGTTCCCGCCTGGGGAGGCGAGCAAGACCACGGATCGCTGGTCGGCGCTGGTCGAGGGCTTCGGCGAGATGGGGCTCGGCCGGGACGGCTGCGTGCTGGGCGTCGGGGGCGGCGTGACCACGGACCTGGCGGGCTTCGCCGCGGCGACCTATGCCCGGGGGGTCGCCTACGTGCCGGTCCCGACCTCTCTGCTGGGCATGATCGACGCGGCGCTGGGCGGGAAGAACGCCGTGGACCTGAGGGCCGGGAAGAATCTGGCCGGCGCGTTCCATCACCCGGTGCTCGTGGTGCTGGACCCGGCCGCGCTGGACACGCTCCCGGACGACGAGTTCCGGACGGGGCTGGCCGAGGTCGTGAAGCATGGGGCGATCGCCGATGCGGACTACTTCGAGCGGGTGGAGACGAAGGCGTCGGCGATCCTGGCGCGATCGGCCGGGGCGCTCGACGGCGTGATCGAGGGGTCGGTCCGGATCAAGGCCGGGGTGGTCCGCCGCGACGCGGCGGAGTCCGGCGAGCGGGCGATCCTGAACTTCGGCCACACCGTGGGACACGGCGTCGAGCGGGCGACGGCGTACTCCATCCACCACGGCCAGGCGGTGGCCATCGGGATGGTGGCCGAGGCCAGGGTCGGGGAGGCGATCGGCGTGACGGAGGCCGGGACGGCGGACCGGATCGAGCGCGTGCTCGAGTCGCTGGGGCTGCCGACGGAGGTGCCGTCGCACGTGGACACGGCGGCCGTGCTCCGGGCGGCCCGATCGGACAAGAAGGCGCGGGAGGGGAAGGTCCGCTACGCACTGATCGAGCGGATCGGCACGCCGGCCCGGCACGACGGCGCCTGGACGCGCGCGGTCCCGGACGCCGAGGTCGCCGCCGTGCTGGGACCGGGCCACGAGGGGCCTCACGCGGTTTGACGCTGTTTCCCACCCCCAGTATCTTTCCTCGGTTTTTGTGCGGGAAGGCCCGTCCCGGAAGGGGCGGGTTTAGATTACTCCGGACGGAGGCGTGATGGCGCTCGTCGAGCGCATACAGGGGAAGACGGTTGCCGGAGCACTGGAGGCGCGGGTCGAGGAGGACCCCGACCGCGTCTTCTTGGTTTCTGGGGACCGGCGTCTCACGTACGGCCAGGTGGACCACCAGGCCAGGGCACTGGCAGCGGGGCTGCAGCAGCTGGGCATCGGGGCCGGTGACCGCATCGCTCTCGACCTGCCGAACTGGTCGGAGTTCGTGGTCAGCATGTTCGCCGCGGCCAAGCTCGGCGCGGTGATCGTTCCGCTCAATCCCCGCTACACGCTGCCGGAGCTGCAGTACATGCTCCGCCACAGCGAGGCGGCGGCGGTGGTCAGTGCCGAGGAGTTCGCCGGCACCGACTACCTGGAGCTCTTCGAGGGGTTCCTGACCTCGCTGCCCGAGCTGCAGTACCTGCTCACGGTGGGTGAGGCGGACCTCTGGTACGATGACCGGATCTACCAGTTCGAGGACCTGCTCTCGAGCGGCGAGGGACGCGAGTTCGAGCCGGCGGCTGTCGAGCCGGACGAGACCTTCGCGATCCTCTACACGTCCGGGACCATGGGGAAGCCGAAAGGCGTGGCGCTCACCCATGTCAGCCTGCTGGAGACGGCGGCGGCGACGGTCGACGCCATCGGCGTCACGGCCGACGACGTGGTCTTCGGGGTCACCACGGTCTTCCACGTCTTCGGACTGGGGCCGGGGATTCTGGGTACGCTCGCGGCCGGTGCCACGCTGGTGCTGCAGGAGCAGTTCGACCCGGACGAGGCGCTCGGCCTGATCGAGGAGCACAGCGCCACGGTACACTACGGTGTGCCGACCATGTTCATCACGGAGCTCCGGGCCCTGGACGCGGGCGACTACGATGTCTCGTCGCTGCGGACGGGGATCGTGGCCGGTGCGCCGGTGGGCGATGATCTCGTCCGTCGGATCCAGCGGGAGCTGGTGCCACAGCTGTGCGTGGCGTACTCGCTCACGGAGACGGCGTCGACGGTGGCCATCACGCGCCCCGACGACCCGGAGGCGAAGCAGGTTCACACGGTGGGGAAGCCGCTCGCCGGCGTGGACCTGCGGGTCCTCGATTTCGACGGCAGTGTGCTGCCGGAGGAAAGTTTGGGCGAGATCGGGGTACGAGGATCCGGAGTGATGAAGGGCTACTACCGGCAGCCCGGGGAAACGTCCCACTCGTTCGACGACGATGGGTACTTCCTCACGGGCGATCTCGGTATGATCGATGAGGAGGGTTACCTCCACATCGTGGGCCGGCGGAAGGAGCTCATCATCCGCGGCGGGTTCAATGTGTACCCCCGCGAGGTCGAGGACCGGCTGCACGCCCACCCGGCGGTGATGGATGTCGCCGTGGTAGGGCTGTCGCACGACGTCCTCGGCGAGCAGGTTTGCGCGTGTGTCGTGCCGGTCGAAGGCGCGATCATCACCGGCGAGGAGATCAAGGAATGGTGCCGGGGCGCGCTGGCGGACTTCAAGGTCCCTGACCTGGTCCGCTTCTTCGACTCGTTCCCCCTGACGGGGAGCGGAAAGGTCCGTCGGGTCGAGTTGGCGCGGATGTTGAGTGCCGAGGAATCGAGCCGACGCTAGACCGGCAGTAAGGAGTGAACGAATCGCGCGGCGAGATCGCCGCGCGGGTCCCGAGACTCCTCGGGTGCCGAAGGGCCGTGGAACTCCGGATCGGTCGTCGCAGGGTGCCATCGTGCATCGTCCGACGTTCGATCCGGGCCCGTGACCCGGAGGCCATGAGGGGCCTCGCGATCGGAACAGTCAACGCAGGAAACGGAAGGAACACGCGAGGAAAATGCAGAACTTTGTGAATGCTCCCCACAGAGGGGAGACCCCCCGTTCGGCGGCGACGTCGCCGAACGCAGCGCTTCTCATCGATTTCGACAACGTCACGATGGGGATCCGCAGCGACCTGACCACGCAGCTCAAGGAGCTGCTCAACAGCGACATCATCAAGGGGAAGGTCGCGGTCCAGCGGGCGTACGCCGACTGGCGCCGTTACGCCCAGTACATCGTCCCTTTGAGCGAAGCCAGTGTCGACCTCATCTTCGCGCCCGCCTACGGCAGCTCGAAGAAGAACGCCACCGATATCCGGCTGGCCATCGATGCCCTGGAGCTGGTCTTCACGCGACCGGAGATCGGGACGTACATCCTGCTCAGTGGCGACAGCGATTTCAGCAGCCTGGTCCTGAAGCTGAAGGAGTACGGCAAGTACGTGATTGGCGTGGGGCTCCGTGAGTCCGCGTCGGACCTGCTGGTCCAGAACTGCGACGAGTACTTCAGCTATTCGGGGTTGACGGGGCTGACGAAGGCCGGCGAGGAGGACACGGTCAGCGAGCACGACCCGTGGGACCTGGTCGAGGCCGCGGTGAAGCGGATGGCCGATCAGAACGACGTCATGCGGTCCGACCGGTTGAAGCAGGTCATGCTGGACCTGGACCCGAACTTCGACGAGGGCGAGATCGGGTACAGCAAGTTCAACAAGTTCCTGGTCGAGGCGGCGAGCCGGAACAAGCTGGCGCTGAAGAAGCTGGACAACGGCCAGTACGAGGTGCAGCCGATGGCCACGAACGGGGGCCCGGCGCCGCGACAGGAGACGCGTCGCGAGGGTCGGGACCGCCGCGACGAGCGCGCGCGCCAGTCCTCGTCCCGGTCCCAGCCGCGGTCCCAGCCGCGCGAGCGGAAGGAGGCGGCCAAGCCCGCACCGAAGCCGAAGACGAAGGAGCGGCGGGGCGAGGACCTCGATCACGCGTACGACCTGCTCCGGAAGGCCGTGAGCAACCTCATCACGGAGAACGACGAGCCGGCCCGCGACTCGGACATCAAGCGGCAGATCCTCGAGATCGAGCCCGGCTGGGACGAATCGGAGCTGGGCTTCACCAAGTTCAGCCGATTCCTCCGCCAGGCCCACGATGCCGAGGTGATCGACCTGCAGCGCACGTCCGAGGGCTACTACACGGCCGAGTTCCCCGGCGGGCCCAGCGTCCGCAAGTCGGAGCCGGCCGGCGGCCGGGAAGAGCGGGAGGAACGGAGTGGCCGTGACCGCAGGTCGGAGCGGCGGGAGCCGAAGGCGGAATCGACGCAGGTCACCGCGCCGGCGCGGAAGGAGGCCCCGGAATCGGAGCCCGCAAAGGCCGAGGCGCCGGAGCAGCCCGAGCCGATCGAGGCCGAGAAGGAGCGGGAGCAGCCGGAGTCGAAGGCCGAGGCCACGACACCCACCGAGAAGGCGGTGGAGGTGGCCGAGGAAACCATCGAGAAGGCCGAGACGCCGCCGAAGCCGACGGCCGAAGGGCCGAAGGAAGAGCGGAAGCCGGCGTCGTACGGCCGCGGGATGCGTCGCGGGAAGACCGCGGACGGCCCGCCGCCGCTCCTGCCCGGCCAGGTGGTCGGAGGGAAGGGCGGTCCGAAGCAGGCCGAGAGCGACCAGGCCGAGCCGGAGCCGGAGGCCTCGCCGGCCCCGGAGTCGAAGGGCCCGAGCGAGCCGGAAGAGCCGGCCGAGGCCCGTCCGCCGGCCGAGCCGTCCACGGAGCCGGAAACCACCGATCGGGAGGAGGACGAGACGCCGGTCAGGGCGCCGGTCGCCCGGGAATTCGACCCGGAGGAGCTGGGACTGCCCATCGACGAGGACGCGGTGATCCGCTACCTCTCGAACAGCTACCAGGGCGTCGGCCAGAAGACGGCCGAGGCGCTCATCGAGGAGTTCGGCGCCGACGGCGTGTTCAACGGACTCAACTCCGCGCCCGAGCGGGTGAAGGAGATCCTGGGCGCCGGGCGCCGCACCGAGCTTCTGCTCGAGGCGTGGCAGCGCGACTACAGCCGTCGCACCGAGAACGCGGCCGGCGAGAAGCAGCCGGTCGGCTGACGAGCGGAGTGACGCGCAGGCCGTGAGCGCGGCCGTCATCGGGGCGCCCCTCCCGGAGGGCTTCTACGCGAGGCCCTCCCGGGAGGTGGCGCCCTCGCTCATCGGGCACTACCTGGTCTCGACGCTCGGCGGCGGACGGACGGTCGGTCGGATCGTGGAGACGGAGGCGTATCTCGGGCCCGATGACCCGGCCAGCCACGCCGCCGAGAGGATCGGCCGGACCGCCCGCAACGAAGCCATGTTCGGTCCACCGGGGACCGCGTACGTCTACCGGTCGTACGGGATCCACTGGTGCCTGAACGCCGTCACCGACAGCGAGGGCCATCCGGCCGCCGTGCTGATCCGCGCGCTGGAGCCGGTGGAAGGGCTCGACACGATGCGCGAGCGGCGGGGGACCAGCGACCGCGACCTGGCCCGGGGGCCCGGACGCCTGACGGAGGCGCTGGCCATCACCGGGGAGCAGGACGGCCACGATCTGGGTGAACCGCCACTCCTCCTGTGCGAGGGCGAGCCGCCCGCCCCGTCGGCAGTCGAAACGGGGCCCCGGGTCGGGATCAGCCGGGCGGCCGACTGGCCGCTCCGGTTCACACTGAAGGGAAGCCGGTACCTGTCCCGGTGACGCGCGCGGGCTGGCATGGCCCATGCGCCCCTATGCGACCGGACCGCCGCACCTCACCGCAGCTCGATCAGGAGGCCGTCATGGCCACCATCCCGGGGCCCGACCCCGACAAGCCGCTCCCGATCCCCGACCAGCCGGCCGAGGAGCCGGAGCGGGAGGAGGAGCCGGACGAGGAGGAGCCGGACTGGAAGCCGGAGAAATGGACGCCCGAAAAGGAAGAGGAGCCGGGACGGAAACCCACGCCGATCTAGTCCGGCGATGACGGTCGCAGGACCCGATCCCGTGCCGGCTTTTCACGCCATGAGCCGCTCCCTACATTGGCGGCGGATCGCAACCGTACCAAGGAGAGACCAGTGAAGACGGCTGTGTGCATAAAGCGCGTGCCGGACACCGAGGCCCGGGTGAAGGCTGCCGGGGACTCGGTGGACACCGGCGGGGCGAAGTTCATCGTGAGCCCGTACGACGAGTTCGCCGCCGAAGCCGCGCTGCGGTTGAAGGACGCGGCGGGCGAGGGCGAGGTCGTGGCGGTGTCGCTCGGTGGCACGGAAGTGGGCGAGCAGCTGCGCAGCGTGCTGGCCATGGGCGCCGACCGGGCGGTCCGGCTGGACGCGGAGGCGTCCATCGACGGACTGGAGACGGCCCGCGCGCTGGCCGCCGGACTCACCGAGGAGTCGCCCGACCTGATCCTCTTCGGGTCGAAGGCCGCCGATGACGACCAGCAGCAGGTCGGCCCGATGGTCGGCGAGATCATGGGTCTGCCCTGCGTGTCGGTCGTGGCCGAGCTCGAGGTCGAGGACGGCGTCGTCGTCTGCCACCGGGAGATCGAGGGCGGGACCGAGATCGTGGAGGTGGAGCTTCCCGCGGTCGTCACCATCACCAAGGGGCCGTACGAGCCGCGGTATCCGTCGCTGAAGGGGATCATGGCGGCGAAGAAGAAGCCCATGGACGAGCGGCCGGCCGAGGTACGGGACGCGCGCATCAAGGTGCGGAGCTACGACGACCCCGAGCCGCGTCCCGAGGGCCGGATCGTGGGTGAGGGCGTGGACGCGGTGCCGGAGCTGGTGGACGCGCTCCGGGACGAAGCCAGGGTGCTCTAGGAGGCGATGATGGCGAACGTACTGGCAGTGGCAGAGCAGCGGGATGGCGCCCTCAAGAGCGTCTCCAACGAGGTGGTCACGGGCGCCCGGAAGGTCGCCGACGGGATCGGTGGCGATGTGGTGGCGCTGCTGGTCGGCGGGCCGGGGATCGGCGACGGGGCCGGCGCGCTGGGCACCTGGGGCGCCGATCGGGTGATCGCCGCCGAGCACGATCGGCTGGCCGAGTACCACCCCGACGGGTACGCCGAGGCCATCGCCGAGCAGGCGAAGGCCGGCGACTTCTTCGCGATCCTCTTCCCGGCCACCGCGGCGGGCCGGGATCTGGCACCGCGGGTGGCGGCGAAGCTGGACGTGCCGCTGGCCACCGAGGTGACCGGGCTGGAGGTCGAAGGGGACGAGCTGGTGATCACGCGGCCGATCTACGCCGGGAAGGTGCTCACCACCCTCACGCTCGACGCGTCGCCGAAGGTGGCGAGTCTGCGGGGTAACACGTTCCTGCCGGAGGAGAACCCGAAGGACGGCGCCGTCGAGACGGTGACGCCGTCCATCGATCCGGACGGCTGGAAGGTGACGATCCGCGAGGTGAAGGGCTCCGGTGGTGACCGGCCCGATGTCGCCGAGGCCACGAAGGTGGTGGCCGGCGGCCGGGGGCTGAAGGACCCCGAGAACTGGGAGATGCTCGAGGCGCTGGCCGACGCGCTGGGCGATGGCGTGGGGCTGGGCGCGTCGCGCGCCGTCGTGGACGCCGGCTGGCGGCCCCATTCGGAGCAGGTCGGGCAGACGGGGAAGATCGTCTCGCCACAGCTCTACATTGCCGTGGGGATCAGCGGTGCGATCCAGCACCTGGCCGGGATGCGCACGGCCGGGACCATCGTAGCCATCAACAAGGACCCGGACGCGCCGATCTTCAAGGTCGCCGACTACGGGATCGTCGGCGACGCGTTCGAGGTGGTTCCCGTCCTCACGGAAGCGATCAGGGAGGCGAAGGGGTAGCCCGCCGCCGACCCGGCGTCGAGACCTCGGGGAGCCCGTCGCGTGCGCCGAGCACGCGGCGGGCTCTTTCTGGTGCACGGGATCGCCGCTCGTATTACTCTGTCTCGTTCGGGCAGGGCGGCGGGCATACCGAACCACGGAGTGGACCGATGAGACGGGTACGAAGCTGGCTGGGCGGACTGGTGCTGATCGCGCTCCTCACGCCGGGCGGCGCGGAGGCACAGACGAAGCTGCTCCGGTTCCCGGACATCCACGGGGACCGGGTGGTCTTCACGTACGCGGGCGATCTCTGGACCGCACCCAGCGACGGCGGGACGGCGACCCGGCTCACCACGCACCCGGGGCTCGAGCTCTTCGCGAAGTTCTCGCCGGACGGTGAGTGGATCGCGTTCACCGGGCAGTACGACGGCGACGAGCAGGTCTACGTGATGCCGGCGGGCGGCGGGGTGCCGCAGCAGCTGACGTACTACCCGGCCAGGGGCCCGCTCCCGCCGCGCTGGGGCTACGACTACCAGGTGTACGGCTGGACGCCCGACGGGAGCGCCGTCCTGTTCCGGTCGCTGCGTGACGGCTGGGACCTGGGCGACAGCCGACTGTACACCGTGGACGTGGAGGGCGGGCTGCCGGAACCACTCCCCATGCCGCAGTCCGGGGCCGGCGCGTTCTCGCCCGACGGGAGCCGCGTCGTCTACTCGCCGAAATTCCGCGACTTCCGGTCGTGGAAGCGGTACGGCGGCGGGTGGGCACAGGACCTCTGGGTCTTCGACCTGGACGCGACCGATGTGCGCCAGATCACGAACCACCCGCGGGCGGACCGGGACCCCATGTGGATCGGGGACCGCATCTACTTCACGTCCGACCGCGGCGGGACGCTGAACCTCTACGCCGTGAGCCCCGATGGCGGCACGCCGGAGGCCGTGACACGGTACGACACCTGGGACGTCCGCTGGCCGAGCGATGATGACAGCGGCCGGATCGTCTTCGAGCTGGGCGGCGAGCTCAGCGTCCTGGACGTGGCGTCCGGCGCGGTCACCGACCTGGACATCCGGGTCCCCGACGACCTGGTGGCCAGGCGGCCGTCCCGGATCGATGTGTCCGACAACATAGAGGACTACGAGCTGTCCCCGGCGGGAGAGCGGGCGCTCTTCGTGGCGCGGGGCGACGTCTTCACCGCGCCCATCGAGCACGGCGCGACCCGGAACCTGACCCGGTCTTCGGGCGCCCACGACAAGCACGCCCGGTGGTCGCCGGACGGCCGCTGGATCGCATTCGTGTCCGACCGGACCGGTGAGGAGGAGATCTACGTCATCGCCCAGGACGGGACCGGCGAGCCGCGGCAGCTGACCTCGGGGAGCGAGATGATGCTGTACGCGCCCGAGTGGTCTCCGGACGGGCGGAAGATCGCGTACAGCGACAAGGAAGGCCGCCTCTGGGTCGTCGACGTGGAGAGCCGCGACCGGACGCGGGTGGCGGACGAGGCGCGGGGTCAGATCACCGACTACGCCTGGTCGCCCCGGAGCGGCTGGCTCGCCTTCACCCTGAGCGAGGCGAGCGGCTTCGGCTCCGTCCACGTGTGGAGCGAGGACGCCGGACTGCACCGCGTGACGAGCAGCTATTTCAACGAGTTCGGCCCGGCGTGGGGTCCGGACGGGGACTACCTCTACTTCATGGCGGACCGGTCCTATCCGCCGCAGGTCGGGGCCTTCGAGTGGAACTACGTGGTGGACCGGGAGACGTATGTCTACGCCGCCGCGCTGCGAAATGACGTGCCGCACCCGTTCCCGCCGCGGAGCGATGAGGTGGAGATCGACGGGGACGAGGGGGGCCAGGGGACCGAGGGGGCGGACGAAGACGAGCCCGAGTCGTCGCCGGACGGCCCGCTGACCATCGATCTCGCGGGGATCGCCGACCGCGTGGTGCAGCTCCCGATGCAGCCGGGCAACTACGGCGGGCTGAGCACGACGAACGACGGCGACCTGATGTACGTGGCCGGCACGCCCTTCTACTACGGCAAGAGCGCCGGCGACAGCCCCGCGATCATGCTGTTCAGCATGGAGGACCGCGAGGCCAACACGCTGGTGGAGGGCGCCGGCGGATACGCGCTCTCGCCCGACGGGTCCAGGCTCCTGGTGTCCCAGGCCGGCAACTTCAAGCTGTACGATGCCTCGGTCGGCGCCAGCGGGACCCCGGTCTCGACGGCCGGACTCGCCGTGGACCGGGTCCCGGCCGAGGAATGGAACCAGATCTTCCACGAGGTGTGGCGTCGGTTCCGCGACTGGTTCTACGTGCCGAACATGCACGGCTACGACTGGGAGGCGCTGCGGGACCGGTACGCGTCGCTCCTCGAGCACGTGGGGCACCGGTCGGATCTGAACTACGTCATCAGCGAGATGGTGGCCGAGCTCAGTGTGTCTCACGCCTACATCGCCGGCGGCGACTACGAGATCCCGGAGCGGCCGGAAGTGGCGCTGCCGGGGGCGCGGTTCGAGCTCGACCCGGACGCCGGCCGCTACCGGATCGCCCGGATCTTCCACGGCGACAACGCGGAGGAGAAGTACCGGGCACCGCTCACCGAGATCGGCGTCGGGATCGCCGAGGGCGACTACGTCCTGGCGATCAACGGACGCGACCTGACCGCCGACCGGAACCCCTACGAGCTGCTCCGGCACGAGGCGGGGCACACCGTGACGCTCCTGGTGAACGAACCGCCCCGAGCCGAGGGCGCCCGGGAGGTCGAGCTCGATCCGGTTTCCAGCGAGACGAACCTGATCTACTGGAACTGGGTCGAAGGCAACCGGGCACGGGTCGACGAGGCCACCGGCGGACGGGTGGCGTACATGCACCTGCCGAACATGAGCAGCGACGGGATCTACGAGTTCGTGAAATGGTTCTACGGACAGATCCGGAAGGACGGCTTCATCATAGACGTTCGGGCGAACGGCGGAGGGAACACGTCCGCCATGTTCATCGAGCGACTCAGCCGCGAGCTCCTGGCCCTCGGGTACTCCCGGACCAGTGAGACGGCGACGACCTACCCCCGCACCGTCTTCACCGGACCCATGGTCTCGATCCTGAACGAGACGTCCGCCTCCGACGGCGACATCTTCCCGGCGATGTTCAAGGCCGCCGGGCTCGGGCCGCTCATCGGGAAACGGTCGTGGGGCGGCGTCATCGGGATCACCAGCCGCGGACCGCTCATCGATGGCGGCAGCGTCAATGTCCCCGAGTTCGGGTTCGCGTCTCCCGCAGGGGAGTGGATCATCGAGGGGTACGGCGTGGAGCCCGATATCGAGGTCGACAACGATCCGGTCGCCGTGCTCCGCGGGAAGGACCCGCAGCTCGAGCGGGCCATCGCCGAGGTGCTGCAACGGATGGAGCAGCAGCCGGCCGCCCTCCCGCCCAAGCCGGCCGGACCGGACAAGAGCGGAGGGTGATCTCCGACGGGTGAGGCGGGCCCCGACAGGCTCGGACCCCGCCCCGTCCGCCGCCCGCCGTGGCAGAGCGCGCGGTGCGCTCCGTGCGCCCCGCGCGCTCGCCATCGTGGCCCCTTCTTGCTTGCTTGACCCCCAACAACCATCGTGCCACGTTAACTGTTGTGCCTTTGTGTGACTCCTATCACGAATGGAGGTAGTGCGATGTCGTGCCGACCGGGGCTTCTCGTCCTTTCCTGCGTTCTCCTGGCGATCGGAGTCTTCCCGGGCGCGGCCGAGGCCGCGCCGTACGCGGTGCTGCAGGGCGGGCCGGAGGCGGATATCGAGGCGGGGCAGTGCCTGACGTGCCACAAGGAGGAGAGTCCTGGTCTGTACGGTCAGTGGCGGGACTCGGAGCATGCGCGGCACGGCGTGACGTGCATCGACTGCCACGGCGCGGAGCGCGGCGAGCCGGACGCCTTCATGCACGAGGGAGCGCGGATCGCGACGCTGGTGACACCCCGGGACTGCGGCGAGTGCCACGAGTCGGAGATGGAGCAGGTGCAGAGCTCGTACCATGCGCACGCGGGCGAGATCCTGGAGTCGGCGGACGCGTACCTGGCGCACGCGGCGGGTGGGGAGCCGGTAGCGATAGCCGGGTGCGAGAGCTGTCATGGCACGAAGGTCCGGATCGACCCGGACTCGCCGAACATGCTGGCGGAGGACAGCTGGCCGAACTCGGGGATCGGGCGGATCAACCCGGACGGCAGCAAGGGCGCGTGCAACGCGTGTCACAGCAGGCACTCGTTCGCCGTGTCGCAGGCCCGTCAGCCGGCGGCGTGCGGGAAGTGTCACCTGGGCCCGGACCACCCGCAGAAGGAGGTCTACGAAGAGTCGAAGCACGGGAACGCGTACTTCACGCAGCGGGACCGGATGAGTCTGACGTCGGACCGGTGGGTCGTCGGTGTGGACTACTCGGCGGCGCCCACGTGCGCCACGTGTCACATGTCGGCCACGGACAGCCAGGGCATCACGCACGACGTGGGCGACCGTATCTCCTGGACGCTCCGTCCGGCGGTGTCGGTGATGAAGCCGGACTGGGCGGAGCGGCGGGCGAACATGCACGAAGTATGCACCACCTGCCACGGCGACCGCTGGGTGGACGGCCACTACTACCAGTTCGACGGTGTGGTCCAGCTGTACAACGAGAAGTTCGCCAAGCCGGCCGGTCGGATCATGTCGCTGGTGCAGGAGAAGGAGCTGCTGGAGTACCCGGCGAGCTTCGCCAACGAGATCGAGTGGATCTACTGGGAGCTGTGGCACCACGAGGGTCGGCGTGCGCGGCACGGTGCGGCGATGATGGGACCGGATTACACGTGGTGGCACGGGATCTACGAGGTGGCCCAGCATTTCTACATCGACTTCATTCCCACGGCCCGGGCGTTCGGCGATCCGGACGTGAACGCGGCGCTGGACAGTATCCTGGCCGACCCGTTCCACGCGTGGATCAACCGGCCCACGGACGAGATCAAGGCCGACATCCGGTCGGGCGAGATGCAGGAGATGTTCGAGTATCTCCACCGGCCGGTGGAGATCCAGGAGGGCCGGTAGGTGCTGGAGCGATCCGCCCGGTACTTCCGGAACTTCCTGGCGGGGCTGGGCACCAACCGGATCGGGGTGGCGGGGATCGTCCTGACCACCACGGCGTTCGTCCTCTTCATCTTCATGGAGCTGCTGCGGCTCGTGGGCGTGGTGACCAACGCCTACGTCGGGCTGATCAGCTACATGGCGCTGCCGGCGCTCTTCATCCTGGGGCTGGTGCTGATCCCCGTGGGCTGGCGGCGGTACCGGAAGGGCACGGGCCGGTCGACCCGAGAGCTGCTGGAGGCACGGTTCGATCCCGAGCTGCTGGACGGCGGACTGACCGGGTCGAAGCTGCTGGCCATCGTCAGCGGCCTGACCGTGATCAATGTCCTCTTCCTGAGCATCGGCGGCGCACGGACGCTGCACTTCATG
Source organism: Candidatus Longimicrobiales bacterium M2_2A_002 (assembly GCA_051418035.1). Classification (GTDB taxonomy): domain Bacteria; phylum Gemmatimonadota; class Gemmatimonadetes; order Longimicrobiales; family RSA9; genus JAWVYT01. The sequence continues at coordinate 31,864 of JBPRGE010000003.1, read as the reverse complement.
GACACGCCCACCTTCTGCGGCACGGCGTGTCACGAGGTCATGAACCCCGAGTGGACCGTGTATCAGACATCCGCTCATGCGCGGGTGGCGTGCGTGGAATGCCATGTGGGGGAGGGGGTCGGGGCGCTGGTGGACTCGAAGCTGAACGGGTTGTGGCAGGTCGTCTCTGCCACGTTCGACCTGTACGAGCGGCCGATCCCGACGCCGGTCCACCAGCTGCGACCCGCCCGGGAGACGTGCGAGCACTGCCACTGGCCGTCGAAGTTCTATGGCGAGCGGGTGGTGACCCGGACGACGTACGGCTTCGACAGCGCGGCCACGCCCACGTTCACGACGCTCAGCCTGAAGGTGGGCTCGGGCACCGAGGCGGGGGAGCCCCGGATCCACTGGCACATCGCCGAGCGGAATCGGGTCCGCTACACCTCGGTCGACGACGAGCGGGAGACCATGATCTGGGTCGAGTCGCTCGAGCCCGACGGCAGCTGGCGCCGGTGGACGAACCGTTCACTGGCGGCGGGTCGGGTGCCGGGCGCGGGCCGGATCGACCCGGACACCGTGGTCGGTGAGCCGGCATCGGGGGCCGAGCGGCCCGGGCCGCCGGTCCGGGAAGCCCGGACCATGGACTGCGTGGACTGCCACAACCGGGCGACGCACATCTACGAGGACCCGGAGCGGGCCATCGACGAGCGCCTCGCCTCGGGCGAGATCAGCACGGAGCTGCCGTACGTGAAGAAGGTGGCGTACGAGGCGCTGACCACCCGGTACCGCGACATCCCCACGGCGATGCGCGGGATCGACCGGGTCGTCCACCTGAGCTACGACCGGGAGGTGCCGGGCGGACGGAGCGCGGATCCCCGGGCCGTCGAATCGCTGGTCGGCACGCTCCAGGAGATCTACCGGCGCAACATCCATCCGGAGATGCGCGTGTACTGGAACCCCTATCCCGACCACAGCGGTCACGCGGGGGGCACCGGCTGTTTCCGCTGCCACTCGCCGGACCTGGTGGATGCGGACGGGGAGGCCATTGTCCACGAGTGCACGCTCTGCCACTCCATCGCCGCCTGGGACAGTCCCGCGCCCTTCCATTTCCTGCAGGACCCGAAGGAGGCGGATCCGGAGAGCGAGATGCACGAGTGGCTGAGGGAGGAGTTCGTCCGCCCCCGGCCCTGATCCTCACATCTCCCGGTACTTCGTCCCTGCGCCGCCCTCCCGCGGTGTCCAGCGGGGCCCCAGCACATCCGTGGCCTTGCAGTCGACGCAGTTCGGCGCGTTGATCACCAGGTTGCCGTCCTCGTCGACCTCGTACACGCCCGCGGGGCACATGGCGGCGTACATGCGGGCGACCTCCGGCGGCACGTCCCGCGCCGGGATCAGGTGCGGCGGGATGTCGTCCCGGGTCTGGTTCCCGGACTTGAAGACCGCGTCCACCTTGCTGAACGTCAGCTTGCCATCGGGGACGAAGTCGCCGCCGGGAGCGGCGTTCCCGTTCGATCCGACCTCCTTCGGGTGCGCGGCGTCCGGGCCGAGGTCGATCTTCCCGCCCGGCAACCGGCCGCCGGTGACGGTCATGAGCGCCGCCTTGAAGCCGCCGGTGTAGAACCCGTCCTTGAACGCCAGGCGCATGTTCCGCGTCTTCCGCAGGTCGCGGACGATGAACGATCCGTTGACGAGCGTGTCGTAGCGGGCGAGGGACGCGGCGGAGAGGTCGTCGCTCCTGAGCGCTTCGTGGATCGCCTCTGCCGCGAAGATCCCCGACTGGACGGCATAGTGGATCCCCTTGAGGGAGGGCACGTCCACGAAGCCGGCGGAGTCGCCGAGGATGACGACGCCGTTCCCGCTCCGTCGACCGGGCAGCGCGTAGTACCCGCCCTCGGGGATCGTCTTGGCGCCCCACTCCAGCATCTCGCCGCCCTCCAGGTACTCCCGGAAGAGGGGGTGCGTCTTCATCTGCTGGAAGAGGGCGTGGGGATCGAGCTCGGCGTCGTCGTAGTCGAGCCCGACGACGAGCCCCACGGAGACCTTGTCCTCGGCCATGGGATACATCCAGCTGCCGCCGAAGGCGTCCTTCGGCAGGGGCCAGCCCAGCGTATGCACGACGGCGTCCAGCGGCCTCTCCACCTCCCAGACCTCCTTCACGCCCAGGGCGTAGATCTGGGGGTTCGCCGACTCGACGCCCTGCCAGTCCAGGTACGCCTGGCTGAGGGCGCCGCGGGTCCCCTCGGCGAGGGCGGTGACCCTTGCCAGCACGTCGGTGGGCGGCATGTAGCCCGCCCCCCCCGGCTCGCCGTCCCGGTCGAGACCCGTGGCGACGGTCCGGACGCCCGCGACCCGGTCATCGTCCAGGAGGAGCGAGCCGACCGCGAAGCCCGTGAAGAGGTTCACGCCCAGCGCTTCGGCCTGCTCGCCCAGCCACCGGGTGACCTCCGAGATCGAGGCCACCCAGTTCCCGTGGTTCTTCATTGGCGGCGGCGTCGGGATCCGGGTAGCGCCGCCGTCCCGAAGGACGTACACCCGCTCGGACTCCACCGGTCGGCGGAACGGGAGCTCGTGGTCCGGGAGGCCGGGGAAGAGCGTCCGGAAGGGCCCGGGGTTGATGACCGCGCCGGAGAGGTTGTGCTCGCCCAGCGACTCGGCCTTCTCCAGGACCGCGATCTCGATGTCGTCCAGGGTGTCATCCTCGGCGACGAGCTGGGCCAGCCGGATCGCGCACGCCAGCCCGGCCGGCCCGCCGCCCACGATGGCCACGTCCATGGGCACCGCCTCGTCGTCGGGCGGCTCGGTCAGCAGGAGGTCATCCTTCGGCAGCTCGGGCTGGTGCTCCTCGGGGACGATGGTATCGGGCATGGTCTCGGCCTCGTCGGTCTCGTGGTTGCGGGCATCGGGCGGAGCGCCGGGTCGGCGGCGTCCTCCGCGCCGGGAGTATGTTCGGCTCTAACGGAGCGGCGGGCAAGCCGGCCGGGGCAGGCGTCCGGTCGGGCGGCTACCCCGGGAGTGCGTACTCCGCCACCGCCCGGTCCGGCGCGCCCAGCGTCATGGCGACACCGCGCCCGCCGGGCTCCACGCCGGTCATCCCTTCGGGAATGACGAAGAGCGCGTCGGCCTTCGTCATGGACGTCAGGATCCCGGAGCCCTGGGCGCCGGCAGGGCGGGCCAGCGGGACGGGATCGCCGGGCTCCAGGATGACCCGCTGGAAATGGGTCTTGTCAGGCTTCGACGGGATCCGCTCCTTCGCCTCCACCGGGACGACGGCGTTGTGGACCCGGGTCCGGCCGAGCATGCGCCGCACCGGTGGGGCGGCCAGGACCATAAACGTGGCGAGCGCCGAGACGGGGTTGCCGGGGAGCCCCCAGACGAACAGGGGACGGTGCCCGGAGCGGGGGATGCGCCCGAGAGACGCCGGGCTGCCGGGTCGCATGCGGACCCGCCAGAAATCGAGGACGTAGCCCATGTCGTCGAGCACATCCTTCACGCGGTCGTGCTCGCCCACGGCTGCGCCGGCGGAGGTGATGAGGACATCGGCGTCGAGGCCGGCCTCGAGCCTGGCTCGGATATCGGCCGGGTCGTCTTTCGCGATCCCGAGCAGCTTCGGCACGCACCCCATGGCGGCGACCGCGCCCAGGAGCGAGTAGCTGTTGGAGTTGACGATCTTCCTGCCCTCGCGGACCTGGTCGAAGTCGTCGAGGCCGACCAGCTCGTCTCCATTGCTCAGGATCGCGACCACCGGCCGCCGCACGACGCGCGGACGGGCCTCGCCCACGATCGCCAGCACGCCCATCGCCGCCGGGCTGATGGCGTGGCCGGCTCCCAGCGCCGTCTCACCCTCGGCCAGATCCTCGCCCTTCCGCCGGATGTTGCGGCCCGCATCGCCGTCGTCGGTGATGGTGACCACGTCATCGCCGGCATCCGTGTGCTCCACGCGGACCACGCCGTCGGCGCCCTCCGGCACCGGCGCCCCCGTCATGATCTTCGCCGCCTCGCCGGGCCCGATGGGGCGGGAGGGGAAGCCGCCGGCCGGGATGTCATCGACGACAGTGAGTCGGATGGGACTGTCGCCGCTCGCCCCCTCGACGTCGGCCGCGCGGGCAGCGTAGCCGTCCATGGCGCTGTTGTCCCACGGCGGCTGGTGGATCGGTGAGACGACATCCTCGGCGAGGACCCGACCGAGGGCGTCCTCGAGCGCGACGTCCTCCGCTTCCAGCCGCTCGACCGCGTCCAGCCCACGCTCCACGGCCTCGCGCACGGTGAGCCAGTCCGCCTCTCGTCCCGACCAGTCCACGACCATCGATCCGTCCCGTTTCGGTGATCTATGCGTCGCCATGCTCCCGGCCGGCCGCCATCCTCTCGGCCCGGGCCCGATCCTCGGGCGTGTTCACGTTCAGGAACGCGCGCTCGGGGTCACACAGCGACTCGACGACGTCGAGTGGGATTGTACGGGTCTCGACCCGCTCGTGGAACCCGATCATCCGCCGGTCGCCCTCGGCCAGCGCCGCGTCGATGGCCGCCAGGCACGTCGTACGGTACGCCCCGAAGAGGGGCTCGACGCCCCGCCGGCCGCGGCTGGCCGGGAGCACGAGGTCGGCGTCGGCGTCCGGGCCGAACGCCGTCGCCCGCAGCAGAGTCAGCAGCGACGTCGAGGGGAACGGCATGTCGCACGCGACGGCGAGGATCCCCGGGCGCCCCGCTTCCCGCGCACGGAGGAGGGTCGTGTAGATCCCGCCGAGAGGGCCGAGCCCCTCCCGCACGTCCGCATGGATCGGCAGGCCGAGGTCGCGGAAGAGTGCCGGCTCGTTGGCGGAGAGGATGATCTCGGGCGTGACCGCCCGGAGGGTGTCCACCACGCGGTCGATGATCCGCGTCCCCCCCACGGTCGCCAGCGCCTTGGGCGAACCGTACCGGGAGCTCTCGCCACCGGCCAGGACCGCCCCGAGAGGACCACCGTTCCCGGGTGAGTCCGAGGGACGGTCCCGGGCTGACGCCGGCTGCCTCGTGGCCGCGTCGACGTCGGCGGCGTCGTCAGTCAAAGAGCCGGGCGTCCTTGCCCGCCGCCCGGGCGATCAGCGGCAGACCCGCGGCGGCGGCGATCTCGACGGCCAGGGTGGTCGGCACCGATCGGCTCGCCACCCACGCCACACCGGCCCGGGCGGCCTTCTCGGCGATCTGGCCGCTGATGCGCGCCGTGGTGAGCAGACCCAGGCCGCGAAGGTCATCGGCTGCCAGGAGCGCGCTCCCGATCGCCTTGTCGACGCCGTTGTGACGGCCGATCACCTCGAAGAGATGGACCAGGATCTCGCCATCCGTCAGTGCCGTGGTGTGGTGGCCGCCCGTGGTCCTGCGGCTCGGCGACCGATCGAAGAGCTCCCGGAAGAGCTCCGTGAACGTGTCGAGGTCCGGGACGGGGAGCGCACCCGCCTCGTCGCCCCGCTCCGGCAGGAGGTCGGGGCGGCAGTCCAGGAGGTACCGGAGCCCGCAGCCGTGCCACTGTCGGTGGTCCCGCTCCTCGACCCCCACCGCCACCCGCTCGGGTGGGATGGTCACCTCGATCCGGTGGACTCCGTCGCCCGACTCCGTGGCGGACACGACGCGCGTGTCCAGGATGTCCCCCGCGCCGCGGATGTACCCGAGGGCCATGAGGCGTCCGACGCCCAGCGCTTCGAGCCCGCGCGGGGACGCGGTCCACGTCCCGATGGTCAGGTCGTTCACCAGCAGCCGGACGGGCTCTTCGGGGACGGGGCGGGTGGTGCGGGTCATGGGGGAACACTACGCGGACGACGTACCAGTCGCCAGTTGTGCAGTAAGATAGGCATACCGTAAGTATTACCCGTGCTGTATAGTGTCAGATGTGTCGTAATTCCTTGCAGATCACACGCGAAACGGCGGATTCGGATAGGCCGATGAACCGTGCGATCTCGACGTTGCGGAACCCGGCGGCGTGGAGACGGCGGATAATGACGTGTCGCAGCCGGGCCGCCCGAGCGCCACCCCTGCGTCCCCGAATCCAATCCATCCGGACGCCGGGCGCTTCGGCGGCGAGGGCCGCCTTGGCGACGGCTGCGAGATCGGGCCTGGGTGTGGCGGGTCCGGTCGGCCCCTCGTTGGGTCGGCCGTCGTACAGCGGGTGGAAGAACGGGCTCAATGACGGAGCCCAGCCAGTGTACGCGAGGGGCGGAGCTCCGTTCAGCGATTCGTCACCCGGGTCGTCGGGACCCACCCGTGCGCGCCACTGGATGAAGGCGCGATAATCCTCGCGCAGCTGGGCCGTCGACCGACCTCGGGCCGAGGCGAACAGGGGCAGGGCGACCCCGGGGTCGAGGACGGATCGGAGCGGTGCGATGTCTGAGCCCTTCGGCACCTCATCGTGTGCGAACATCGCGTGGGACGTCCACCGATAGTCCCCGGCGTCCGCACACAGTCCGGCCCGGATGGGGTTGAGGTGCGTGTACGCGATCGCGTTCCGGGCGTATGACGGATCGAGACAGGGCTGACTGGCGTACGGCCGCCAGAAGATCGGCCCGTCGACGCCATGGGCTTCCTGGATCCGGAGCGCCATGCGCCGGAGGAACGGCTGCATGAGCGAGTGCAGCGGCCGTTCGCCCTGTCGGACAACGATGTGCAGATGATTCGACATGACTGCGACGGCGAGGAGTCGCGTCCTGGAGCGTGGGACGACCCGGGCCAGCGTGTGCAGGGCGCGCGTTCGGAGCTCCGGCGTGAAATAGTGCTCCCGGCGGAGCGTTCGCGCGGTCAGATGAAAGACCGCGCCCGGCAGATACGGTCGTCGACGCCTTCCCATGATCGGCAGGATGGGAGACGAATCGGGGCACGACCATGGCGGATCGGGTCAGAAACTGGCGATTCAAACGTCGTCCGTGGTCTACTGCCCCTCCGGCAGATACACGTTCAGCGCCGCCGTCTTCACCAGCGCGTTGATCGCCGCGCCGGGCTCGATCCCCATCCGCTCCGCGCTGCCCCGGGTGATGAGTGCCGCGAGCGTGAGGGGGCCCCCGAGGCGGACCCGGACCATCCCACCCACGGGCGTGACCGACCGGACGGTCATCCGGAGCTGGTTCCTGGCGCTGGTGTCGGGGTCCTCGATGCGGGTCAGGACCACGTCTTCGGGCCGGTATCGCACGTGGACACGGTCGCCGGCAGAGAGCCGGCCCTCGGGGCAGCGGGCCACGAGGGTGGCTTCCCCGGTCGCCACGTCGAGAGTGCCTTCGCCGACGCGCTCCACGCGGCCGTCCAGGAGGAGCTCGGCGCCGGTGAAGGCGGCGACGAAGGCGGTGGCCGGCTCCGTGGTGAGCTCTTCCGGGGTCCCGACCTGCACGATCCGGCCGGCCTCCATCACCGCGACGCGATCGGCCAGGTCGAAGGCATCGTTCGGGTCGTGGGTGATCAGGAGCACGCTCCCGGCACGCTCCCGCATCACCAGCCCGAGCTCCTCGCGGAAACGACGTCGGACCGTGACGTCGAGGTTGGCGGTGGGCTCATCCAGGAGCAGCACATCGGGCTCGAGCACCAGCCCCCGTGCGAGGGCGACTCGCCGGGCCTCGCCCCCGGAGAGCCGGCGGACGTCGGCATCCCTCAGGTGGCCGATCCCCAGCTCCCGCACTGTCCGGTCGATGCGGTCGCGCCACTCGGCCCGGGGCACCTGGTGCGCACGGAGCCCGAAGCGGAGGTTGTCGCCGACGCTGCCCGAGAAGAGGTGCGGATTCTGGAACACGCCCACCAGGCGACGCCGGGCCCGATCGTCGCCTGCGCCCAGCGGCCTCCCGTCGAGGCGAACCTCACCTGCGTCGGGCTTCTCCAGCGCGAGCAGGAGCCGGAAGAGCGTGGACTTCCCCGCGCCGTTGGGACCGAGGACCGCCACCACCTCGTCGCGCCGGATGTCGAGCCGGTCCACGTCGACCACCGCCCGCCCTCCGTAGGCGCGCCGCAGCCGTCGGGCCTCGAGGAGCGGGTCTCCCGCTCGTCCACTGCCGGCGGTCACGCGTATTCCTCCGAGCCCCGAGCTCCGAGCCCCGAACCCCGGGCCCTTATGCCCACGGCCGTTCCGTCACGGCCTTCTCCCAGACCGGCCCCTGCTGGACGCGGGTGAGGAGCACGTTCACGATCAGGACGATGGTCAGGAGGATGAAGCCGAGGGCCATGGCCGTCTCGAAGTTGCCGCGGCGGGTCTCGAGGACGATGGCGGTGGTCAGGACCCGCGTCTCGCCGGCGATGTTCCCGCCGACCATCATGGCGGCCCCGACCTCCGAGATGACGGCGCCGAACCCTGCGATCATGGCGGCGAAGATCCCGAGACGCGCCTCCCGGACCTGCATCCAGAGCGCCCGGGCCCGGGTGGCGCCCAGCGCCCGCGCCTGGAACCGGATACCCGGCGGCACGGCCTGGACGGCCGCCAGGCTGACCCCCGCCACGTACGGCGCGGCCAGGAGCGCCTGGGCCACGACCATGGCGGTCGGGCTGAACAGGATCTCCAGCCCGCCGATGGGGCCCTGGCGCGAGAGGAGCAGGTAGACCAGCAGCCCGATCACGACGGGCGGGAGCGCGAACCCGGTGTAGACCAGCGCGACGAGAACCCGTCGGCCGGGGAACCGGGCTACGCCGAGGAGCACCCCGGTGGGGAGCCCGACCAGGATGGCGACGAGGATGGCGCCGCCGGAGACCTGGATGGAGCGCCAGAGGATCTGGAAGACGTACTCGTCGAGGGAGGCCAGGAGCGCCACGGCCCGGGTGAGCGCGTCGACGAAGAGATCCACGTCACCGCCCGGATGACGGGCCCGTCCCCGTAGCCGCCGCGGCCCCATCCCGGGGCGTGTCGGCCCGGATGGCCGGGAGCGTGTCCAGGGCGCTGGCCGTGGGGGTGAACAGCGGCTGTCCGAACCGCTCCACTCCGTACCCGGCGACGACATCCTGGCCCGGTCCCACGAGCCAGTTCCTCAGGTGCCGGGCGCCGTCCGGGTTCGGCGGATCGGTCGGCAGCGTCCACTGGTAGGCGTTGATTTCCGGCGGGTTCCCCCGGGCGAGGCTCCGGAGCCGGAGCCCGCCGCGCAGGTTCAGGTACGTGCTCCGTCCGCTCAGCGCGTACGCGCCCCGCTGGTCGGCGATCCGGAGCGTCTCGTCCATCCCCGACCCCGACTCGATATACCACGACGGGCGGGTCTCCCACGGTGCGCGTCCGACCCGACTCCACAGCTGCCGCTCGCGACGGTGCGTGCCTGATTCGTCACCCCTGGAGACGAACGGGACCTCCGCCTCCGCGACCCGATCCAGTGCTTGCGCCAGGTCGGTCGTGCCGCGGATCGCGGCCGGGTCCTCCGGCGGCCCGACCACGATGAACTCGTTGCGCATCAGCGGGCCCTGCTCGGCGCCGAAGCCCTCGTCCATGAACGCGGCCTCGCCGATGGGGTCGTGGGTAACCAGGAGGTCGGCGTCGCCCCGTCGCCCGAGGGCCAGCGCGGCGCCGGAGCCCACGGCCGTCACCGACAGACGGTAGCGGTCCTGGGCGGCGTGGTACGCGGAGACCAGCTCCTCCAGCAGCCCCGACGCCTCGACGGTGGTCGTGGTGACCAGGAGGACCCGCTCGGGCTCCGCTGCGGGCTCCCGCCCGGCATCGTCGGACCCGCCACAGCCAGCCAGCACAACGGACCCCAGCAGCAGAAGGGCGCCCGGGACCCGGGAAGCTGCGGGCCGGGCAGGCCCGGGTCGGGTGACCGGGGATCGGGGTGGCATCATCGGAATGGGCATGGGGTCCAGTTTGCCGGGGTGCGGCGGCGGATCGCAAGGGAAGGGGCGGCCGGCGCTCAGTGCTGCTCCTCGCCCTCCACGCCTTCCTGTACGGGTTTGTCCGGCGGCGTGTAGGGTGTCCCTTCCTCGATGGCCTTCTTCATGTCCTTCGTACCGTAGAGCCGGTCCGAGCGGTCCTGGCTCAGGTGCTCGGCCGTGTCGGTCGTGGCCTTCCCGGACTCCCCGATCTGGGCGTCCGCCTCCTGGTCCTCGATGTGGGCCTCATCGGAGGCGTCCGCACGCCGGGCGCGGGTCGCCTCGTCGACAACCACGTCGTTCTGGTAGTCGGTGGCACCGACGCCGGTCAGCACCTGGTCCACGCGCTGGCGCTCGGCCTCCGTGCCCACCCGGCCGGAGACGGTAACGTGGCCGTCCGTCACGTCGATGTCCACGGTGTCGGGGTTGAACGCGTCGTCCTCATCGAGCTGCTGGCGGATGAGCTCCGCGATATCCGGGTCGTCCATCTGCTCGAGGTTGAGCGTGTTCTCGAAATCAGCCATTGCTTGTGCCCCCGTGGGTTGGATTCGGGGGACAACGGATGCAACGGCGGTGCCGCTAGAAGCGAAGGACGAGGCCCAGGCTCAGGTGAGCGGTCTGGACCCACTGCTCCCGGTCGATCACGCGCCCCGGCTGCCGGAACCCGACGGGGATATGGATCTTCCAGAGCAGGTCGCGGGCGTCGGCCCGCACGGTCAGGTGCTCCGAGGCATAGAACTCCACCCCGGCCCCGACGTGGCCGGTGAAGCCGTCCCGCATGCGCACGCGGGTCGCCGCGTCCGGCGGGAGCTGGTCCTCGCCGTCGGTGCCCTGCGAGGTCACGAGGACGCCGCCGACCCCGACGAGCGCGTACGGCTGGAACCCGTGCCACGTCCGGGGTCCCGTCAGGTCGAAGCGGAGCGAGGCATCCAGGAGCAGCATCGAGACGTCGGCCGTGCCCACCTGGTCGAGGCCGAAGGTCAGGTCCTCCTGCAGTGCCAGGCTGTCGGCGACGGTGGACGTGTCGTTGTAGACCCGCCGGTCGGTCGGCAGGTAGCTGACGCGTGCCGCGATGTTGAACGGGCCGCTGACCCGGTAGCTGTACTCCAGCCCCAGGGCGTAGCCCGACCCCGGCCCCGTGTCGAGAGTGCCCCGATCGGTGAAGACGGCGCTGCCGAAGAAGTAGAAGCTGTGGGGGCGGTCCACGAAGTCGTACGGCGAGTTGATGCCCTGCGCCATCGCCGGCGTCGCGCCGAGGTGGACCAGTGCCGTCAATACCGCTGCTGCGAGAAGGGTGCGCTTGATCACGTCTATCCGGGGCCGTCGTGAACCCGGGGACCGGTACGGTCGCCGGGCGTGCAATAATGGCCGGAAGCTAGACGAGGTCGGAACGGCACGCAAGCGACCCGGGGCGCTCCGTTGGCGGTTCGAACCCCCTTGCTGTAGCTTGTTCCCGTACCGCGCTAAATCGCCACCCGACAGAGAGTTGAGACAACGCTCATGCACCGGCTGGTCCGGCCGTTCCTCCTGATCTGCGTCCTGGTCGCGGCGCCTCGGTCTCTGGCGGGCCAGTCCGCCGTCGTCGCGGTGGAGGAGGAGAACTTCCGGGCCGCGCCGAACGGGGTGGTCGTGGCCGAGCTCCTCGAGGGCACGGCGCTGGTGCCCGGCGATGCGGAGGGGCGGTGGCGGGAGGCGACGCTGGAGGCGTGGATCTGGGCGCCCTCCGTCCAGGCCGACGACCGCGGGGGCTACGACCTGTCCGTCTCGGCGACCGATGGCGAGAACCTGAGGGCGACGCCCAACGGCCGTCGGATCGGTCGGGCCCGTGAGGGTATGCTCCTGAACCGCGTCGCGGTCGAGGGTCGGTGGATCCGGGTCCGGCGCACCGCCTGGATCTGGGAGCCGTCGATCCGGCTGACGGCCGACCCCGACCCGGAACGGCGGGATCCCGTGGTCCGCGAACCGACCCGGGAGTTCACGGCCGCCGGTGAGGACGCCGTGCTGCGCGCCTCTCCGGGAGGCGACACCCTGGCCCGCCTGCAGCCCGGCTCGGAGGTGGAGGTCGTGGGCCGGGACGGGGACTGGGTCCGCGTCCGCGTGGAGGGCTGGACCTTCGCTGCGTCGCTCGGCGCCGACAGCGCGTCCAGCGGCGTGTTCCGGAACGTCGGCCGGAGCGATCTGCAGGCCGAGCCCGAGCGGTATCGGGGCCGGGCGGTGGAGTGGACGGTCCAGTTCATCGCGCTCCGCAGGGCGGAGGAGTTCCGGACCGATTTCGTATCCGGCGAGCCGTTCATTCTCGCCCGGGGCCCCGGCGACGATGCCGGGTTCGTCTACCTGGCGGTGCCCGGAGAGGTCATGGAGGAGGTGGAGTCCCTCACGCCGCTCCAGCGGATCCGGATCCTGGCGCGGGTGCGGTCCGTGGCCTCGCCGTTGACCGGCGCGCCCGTCCTCGAGCTGCTGGAGATCACCGGCCGCTGACGGGCCTCACCGGACCCGCTCCAGCCGCGGGCTCTCCCGGTAGCGCCGGCCGATCTTCGCTGCAGCGGCGCCGTCGCTCCGGACCACGTCGGCGGTGAAGTCGTAGCGCTCCCGGACCAGCGACGACCCGACGCCGTAGGAGTCCACGGGCACGCCCAGGCGCTCGAACCGCCGGATCTTCTCGGCGGTGAATCCGCCGGAGACCACGATCTCGACGTGCTCGAAACCCTCCGCGTCCAGCGCATCCCGGACGTTGTGGACCAGCCGGGGGTTCACGCCCCTGGGGTCGAACTCGCCCATCTGGTCCCAGATGGCCCGATCCACGAGCGTCCCCGATGTATCGAGGCGAACGCCGTGGAGCCGGTCGCCCAGCGCCCGGGCCACCTCGAGGGACGTCCGGACCGAGTCGTTCTCGAAATCGACGAGCGCGATGACCCGGACGTCAGCGGGCATGTGCCGGGCGAAGGCGGCGGTGGCCCGGACGGTGTCGCCGCCGTACGCGGCGATGAGGCCGTGGGGGACCGTGCCGAGCCCCTCGGACCCCCACCACGAGGCCTGCGCGTCGGTGGAGACGCCGATGGCCCCGGCGATATGGGCCGCATACCCGTCCCCGGTCTGGACGAGCCAGTGGTCGTGGCGGGCCGGGAAGAACATGACGCGCCTCGGCCACGCCGCCTCCACGACCTCCCGGGTGTTGGTGGCGATGGACGTCCGGCGGGCCAGCACGCCCAGATAGAGCGTCTCCAGGTGCGCGAACGCGGCGTACGGCCCGGTGACCTGGAGAACGGGCTCCCAGGGCTCGATCTCGTCGCCGTCCCGGAGCGCCAGGACCTCGAGGTCCTCCCACGCGTGCCCGTCGGTGAGGCACAGCTTCAGGATGCCGATGGCTTCGTCGATCCCGCCCAGCCACGCGTGCTTCTTCTGGAACGCCTGGACCGTGACCACAGGGTCGTGACCGTCGGCCAGCAGCACGTCCCGGGTCCGGACGAAGTACTTGTCCGAGTAGTAGCCGGACCGCATCCGGTCGACGGGGAAGTGGAAGATGGGCGGATCCAGCCGGTCCGCCGGCCGGATGGGAGGTGGCGGACCGTGAGCGGCTTCGCCTGTCACGTTTCGGTCTCCTCCGTGGTGGTGGGGTCCTGGAAGGGGCCGATGCCCTTCTGCCGGGCGTGGCGCATGGAGCGGGCCAGCCCGACGAGCCCGAGCAGCATCAGCGTGCCGGCGATGGGCCACATGAAGGGGTAGCCCCGGAGCTCCGGCATGCTGGAGCGGCCCAGGTCGATGGCGGCGCCTATGACGACGGGCGCGATGATCCGGCCGAAGCCGATGGTCACGATGTAGAGCCCGGTGTCGCGCCCCACACCCCGATCCGGGATGAGGGAGGCGAAGAGCGGGTAGGCCAGCGAGATCAGCGTCGCCGCGCCCAGCCCCGCGAACAGCATGAGCGCGACGGCGCCGGGCACGGTCCGCACGAAGAAGCCCAGCAGCATGGCCACCCCGGTGATGGCCACGCCGATCCCGAGCAGTCGGGCGTGCCCGAACCGGTCGCCCAGGTGGCCGAGGACCACCGCGCCGATCCCGAGACCGGCGACGATCACCACCAGGAGGAGCGACGTCTGGGCGACGTTGATACCCAGCACCACGGTAGCGAAGAGGAAGATGTACGGCCGGATCCCGTCGACACCGCTGCTCCAGAGCGCGTTCCCCAGGAGCATCCAGCTGACGGCGGGTCGGCCCCTCAGCCGGCGCCAGACCTTGAGAACGTCCGAGGCGTCCCCCTCGTGGCCCGGCGTCTCCGTCCGGGGAGCCGAGACGTACGTGATGCCCGTGGTGACCAGGATCACCACGCCGGCCGTAACGAACGGGAGCGGCTCCCAGATGCTGAACAGCAGTCCGCCGGCCACGAGGCCGAACGCAAGCCCGGCCGAGTGCAGGGCACCCCGCACACCCTGGACGCGGCCCCGTCGCTCATGGGGGACCTCGTCGATCATGAGCGCCCAGAGCGGAGCCAGGAAGCCGTGGAGCGCAAGGAAGAAGACCAGCGCCGCGCCCGCGATCGGCCAGAAGCCCGTCAGGAACGGGGCGACAGCGATCGAGGCCGCCATGAGCGGCGCCGTCAGGAGCAGGAAGAAGGTCCGTCGGCCGAACCGCTGGGCCAGGCGCGGGGGCAGGTGGTCGCTGGCGGCGCCGATCCAGTACGGGACCAGGATCGCCACAATCCCCTCGCCGCCGATGGCGAACCCGATGAGCGTCGCCGAGTCCGTGTAGCGGTCCAGGAGGATCGGCAGGAGCGCCACCATGACCGTCTGTCCTGCGGTGGAGCCCAGCGTGCCGGCGGTCAGTCCGTACTCCTGGAGGGCGCTCCGGGCCCGGCCGATCCGGTCGCGTCCGCTCATGCGACGCCGCGCATCGATCGTCGCACCACGGCCACTCCGCCCACCACGATGGCCGCTCCCGCGAGCTGGCCGGCGTTCGGGACCTCGTCCAGCCACGCCCACGCCACCGCGATGGCGCCGATGGGGACGACATTCTGGTACACGGCCGTCCGCGTGTTGCCCAGGAGCTTCACGCCCCGATACCAGATGAGCTGGCCCACGCCGATACCCAGGACGCCGGCATAGACCACCGCGCCCCATTCCAGCGGCCCGGCCGGCCGAAGTCGCAGCAGATCGGGGATCCCCAGCACGACCAGGAACGCCGACCCGATCCAGAGCGTCCAGACCATCAGGATCAGCGCCCCGTACTTCCGGACGATCTTCCGGGCGCCCACCGTGTAGACCGCCCAGAACATGGCGGCGGCCATGACCAGCAGGTCGCCGATCAGCGTGTCCGAAGAGAAGGACAGCGTGCCGCCACCGCTCCCGATCACGAGCCCGACGCCGACGAGCGTGGCGATCATCCCCCCGGCCGCGGCCATTGTGACCTGCTCGTGGCCGACCAGCCGGCTCAGGAGCGCCGTGTAGATCGGGGCCGTGGCGAGCATCAGCGCGCCGTTCCCGGCCCGGGTGAGGTCCATCCCGTGGATGAAGAAGACCTGGTAGATCACGTGGCCGAGGACGCCGAGAGCGACCACCCGCCAGAAGTCCTCGCGATCCGGGAGCGGGATGGGACCCCGCAGGAGGAGTGCGCCGGTCAGGAACGCCGCGGCCATGGGGAACCGGAGTGCGTTGAACGCGAACGGCTCGAAGGCGCCGAGCCCGACCTTGAGCACGGAGAAATTGACGGACCAGAGCACCACGAGCAGAAGCAGGCCGAGCTCGGCACGGCGCTTCGCGGTGGGTAGTCGGGTCTCCGGGCTGGACGTTTCCATGAGGGCGGTAAGATCCCCCGACGTATGCCGGCTCGCAACCCCGTCCGTGCGCTTGCGGCGCGCCCGAGGGCCGGGCTACCTTCGCGCGGACGCGAACGATACCTGAGCGGGAGTGTGGCATGGTAGCCGCGGTGGTACTGATCCGGGCCGAGCGGGACGCGATTCCTGCGGCCGCCCGGCAGGTTGCGGAGATCGACGGGGTGGCCGAGGTCTACTCCGTATCCGGTGAATGGGATCTGATCGCCGTGGTCCGGGTCCCCGAGTGGGAGCAGATCGCAGAGGTCGTGACCGAGCACGTGGCCCGCGTCCAGGGCCTGGAGCGTACGGAGACGCTGGTGGCGTTCCGGGTCTATTCCGACCGGGACCTGGACGCCGCCTACGAGATGTTCGACTGAGGAGGCTGGATGGCAGGATCGATGGAAGGCAAGCGGGCCATGATCTTCGGTCTGGCGAACAGGCGGAGCATCGCCTGGGGGATCAGCGAGGCGCTGCACCAGGAGGGCGCCCGCCTCGGGTTCAACTACCTGGGCGAGGCCCTCGAGCGACGCGTGCGCCCGCTGGCCGAGGACGTGGACGCCGATATCGTCGTCCCGTGCGATGTGACCGATGACGATCAGATCAGCGCCGTCTTCGAGGAGATCGAGGAGACCTGGGGTGGACTGGACGTGCTCGTCCACTCCGTCGCGTTCGCCAACAAGGACGACCTGGAGGGTCGGTTCAGCGATACCTCCAGGGAGGGGTACCTGAAGGCCATCGAGATCAGCGCCTACTCGCTCGTCCATCTGGCCCGGGAGGCGCGGCCGCTGATGAAGGACGGCGGCAGCATCGTCACCATGACGTACTACGGGGCCGAGAAGGTGGTGCCGAACTACAACATCATGGGTGTGGCGAAGGCCACCCTCGAGGCATCCGTCCGGTACCTGGCCGACGAGCTCGGGCCGGAGGGGATCCGGGTCAACGCCATCAGCGCCGGCGCCGTGAAGACGCTGGCCGCCTCGGGCGTCAAGAACTTCCGGAAGCTGATGAGCCTGGGCGAGGAGAAGTCGCCGCTCCGGCGCAACATCACGCAGGAAGAGGTCGGACAGACGGCCCTCTTCCTCTGCTCCGACATGGGCTCGGCCATCACCGGTGAAGTGGTCCACGTGGACGCCGGGTACAACATTCTGGGCTATTGATCAGGGAGCGTTTCGTGCGGCGCTACACTGACTCCCGGGACCGGGAATGGGACATCGTGGTGGGACGGGAGTCCTTCGGGGCGCTCTACGCCCTCTTCGTCCCGTCCGGCGAGACGCGGGCGGAGACCCGTCAGACGCTCCTGCAGGAGGACTCGAAGGCCCGGGCCCAGGCGGCCATCGAGGCCATGTCCGAAGACGAGATGGACGACCTGTTCGAACGATCCGAGCCGAAGAGGCTGTGACATGAAGCAGTTCACCACCGAAGACGGCCGGGAGTGGGTCGCCACCGCCCGGGAAGAAGACACGCCGCGCCATCACGGGCGCTGGTTCCTCGTGCTGCACCCCGCCGGGGAGGCCGAGCCCGAGCTGGCGGTCCCGGAGGTGCGGTGGAAGAGCCGGCACACCGCCGAGCGGACGCTCACCACCATGTCCGACTTCGAGCTGAAGCGTCGGCTCCGGATCGCCACCCGTCGCCACGAGGTGCCGGGCATGGACCGGAACCCCTACGGCGAGTACAAGGGCGGCGGGCCCGGGTCGAAGGGCGCGACCGAAGCGGGGTGATCGTCGGGATCGGGCTCGACCTGACCGAGGTCGATCGCTTCCGTGACTACCAGGAGCGCTGGGGCCAGCGAGGGCTGCGTCGCATCTTCGACGACGACGAGCTCGGCTACTGTTCCCGGCTCAGCGATCCGGCCCCGTCCCTCGCCGCACGATTCGCCGCCAAGGAGGCCTTCTTCAAGGCCGTGGGCATCGGGTGGGGACCGGGTGGGAGCTGGACGGAGGTGGGCGTCCGCCGGGGCCCCACCGGTGACCCGGAGCTCGTCCTGTCCGGACGAGCCGCCGCGACGGCCCGGGAGCGGGATGTGGACCGGGTCCACGTGACGCTGACCCACTCCCGGACCACCGCCGCTGCCGTCGTCATCCTCGAGCGATAGCGGTTGCGCGGAACGGCCTGTCCCGCTAGTACGCGCCCAGGTAGCGGTCGATCTCCCACTCGTGGACCTGGGCGATGTAGTCCGCCCACTCCTGCTCCTTCGCGGCCACGAAGTGCTCGAAGATGTGCTCGCCCAGCGTCTCCTTCATCAGGTCGCTCTTCCTGAACTCCTCGATGGCCTCGCCCAGGTCCCGCGGCAGCTCCTTGATCTTGTGCCGACGACGCTGACGGACCGTGAGGTCCCAGATGTTCTTGTCGACCGGGTCCGGGGCGTCCATCTCGTTCCTGATCCCGTCCAGCCCCGCGGCCAGCTGCACCGCCAGCGCCAGGTACGGGTTCGCCGACGGGTCCGGCATCCGGAGCTCCAGTCGCGTGCCCTTGCCCCGTCGCGCCGGGACCCGGACCATCGGCGACCGGTTCCGGTGTGACCACGCCACGTTCGTCGGCGCCTCGTAGCCCGGTACCAGCCGCTTGTAGCTGTTGACCAGCGGGTTCGTAACCGCGCAGAACGACCGTGCGTGGCCGAGCAGGCCCGCCACGTACTGCCGCATCACCTCCGAGAGCCCGTCCTCCTGGCTCTCGTCGTAGAAGGCGTTCACCTCGCCCTTGAACAGCGACTGGTGCGTGTGCATCCCCGACCCGTTCTGACCGAAGATCGGCTTGGGCATGAACGTGGCATGCAGACCGTGACGGACCGCCATGTTCTTGACCACGAACTTGAAGGTCGACAGGTGGTCCGCCGTGACCAGCGCGTCCTCGTACTTGAAGTCGATCTCGTGCTGGCCGTGCGCGACCTCGTGGTGCGCGGCCTCGACCTCGAAGCCCATGGCCGTCAGCATGTTCACGATGTCCCGACGCGCGATCTCGCCCAGGTCCACGGGACCCAGGTCGAAGTACCCGCCCGCATCGTGCGTCACACGCGTGGGCGCACCACTCTCCGTGCGGTGGAAGAGGAAGAACTCGGCCTCCGCACCCGCCATCATCGAGTATCCCAGCTCCTGGGCCTGCGCGATCACACGCTTCAACGCGTTCCGCGGGTCGCCGGCGAACGGCTCGTCCTCCGGCGTGTACACGTCGCAGATGAGCCGGCCCACACGGTTGTCCGCGTCGCCCCACGGATAGACGGCGAAGGTGTCGAGGTCCGGCTTCAGGATCATGTCCGATTCCTCGATCCGGACGAACCCCTCGATCGATGAGCCGTCGAACATGATGTCCCCGTCGAGTGCCTTCTCGAACTGGCTCTCCGGGACCTCCACGTTCTTCACCGCGCCCGTGATGTCCGTGAACTGCAGACGCAGGAACCGCACGGCCTGCTCCCGCAGCATCTCCAGCACATCGTCCCTGCCCGCCCCCTTCCCGAGGCGGCTCTTCAGCTCCGAGACGGGTCGGACCTTGTGATCCGGGACCAGATCCTTCGTAACGCGTGTCATGGGCTCCATCGCTCAATGAGGTGATGCACCGGTCGGTGCGGCGCAACGGACCCTGCTAGATACCATCGCCGTCCCGACCTGTCAAGAGACATTCTTGCGGTTTGTAAGAAGAAATCGCTACAAAATGCAAGATGTGGTACGTGTAGTGGAGGAAGAAATCAAAAATTTCGCGATTTGTAAGAGCTTCAGCTTACAAACCGCGAGATCGGCGTCGCCCGGTCCGGTCCGGACGGAACGGGCTGGGGGGAGGAGACGCGCCGCGTGCGCCAGGCCGATCAGGCCGCGCGCTGACAGGCCTGACAGAGGCCCACGACCTCGACCCGGTAGCCCTCGACGGCGAATCCGCCGGGGAGCTCACCGATTCCGCGGACCGACTCGGCATCGAGGTGTCCGGGCACGTCGCTGACCGTGCCGCAGGACAGGCAGCGGGCGTGGGGATGCGGATCGGTGCGACCGTCGTAGCGGGCGGAGCCGTCGCCGTAGGTGAGCTTGGAGGCGAGGCCGCAGCTCACCAGCGTTTCGAGGGACTTGTAGACGGTGGCGAGGGAGATGTCGGGGATCACGTCGCGGACGGACGTAAAGACGTCATCGGCCGACGGATGCCTGTCCGTGTGGTGGAGAAACCGGTAGACGGCGGCCCGCTGCTCGGTGAAGCGCTGGCCCTTGGCCTCCAGCGCGGTGCGCAGCCGGGCGTCCAGATCGTCGTGCTGGTGCTCGATCGTGCTCATGGTGAAGGACCGGTCTTCCTCTCGGGTTCCGCCTGCGGTCGTTTCAGTGGTAAACTAACCGTGACCTGAGAAGGGTGTCAATAGCGATTCTTGGTAACGGAACGAGGTAAGAAGTTGGCAGACAACGACATGGAGCAGGGGGCCAGGATCGTCGCCCTCGTGATGGACCTGATGTTCGCGTCCCGCGTGCGCGGCGCGGCGCCCGACGCGGTCCTGGCGCGGTCGCCGGCGGCGCTGCGGGCGGCGATGGGTCCGCAGACGCGGCTGGTGCTGGTCGACCTCCAGGCGACGGGCGCGCTGGAGGCGCTCCGTTCGCTCTCCGCGGACGACCCGGCGCCGGCGGCCCGGGTGGTGGCGTGGGGCCCGCACGTCATGGAGGACGTGCTGTCGGCAGCGGGAGAGACCGGCGCCGAGGTCATGCCCCGGGGCGCGTTCGTGAAGGCGCTGCCGGGGTTGGTCGCGGCGGCAGGGGCCGAGGAGACCTGAGAGCTGAGTGGTCCGCGGTGGCCTGCCGGGTTCGGCGCGGGGCACGAGGCACGAGGCACGGGGGCACGGGGGCGGAGTGCAGAACGCCCCCGACAAGGCTGCCCTGCCGGGGGCGCTGGTCCGATCAGCGGGCCCTGAGTCGCGAGCTGTCAGGTAGATCTCAGATCTCAGATCTGAAGCTCACGCCGCGTCGGCCTCCTCCTCCTCTTCCTTGCTCCGCTTGCATTCGATGCAGTAGTGGGCGTGGGGGAGAGCGTCGAGGCGGTCGAAGTCGATCAGCTCACCGCAGGTGTGACAGAACCCGAAGCTCTCGGGCTCCTTGTAGAGCCGGCGAAGCGCTTCCTCGATGCGGTAGAGGTAGCGGCCTTCCTTGCTGGCGAACAGGAGCATCTTCTCCCGCTCCATGGCGTCGGTCCCCAGGTCGGCCATGTGGTCGGAATAGGAATAGAGATCCGAATCGCCCTGCTCGGCGGAGATCTTGGACAGCTCGTCGTAGCGCCCCAGCGAACGGAGCGCTCGTTCTCGCTCGCGCAGGAGCCTCTTCTGGAGCTGCTCCAGCTGCTTCTTCGTCAGTTTCTTCTTCTTCGCCATGGTTCTCCGTACTGTGATCCCTGAACCGGGGAACGACAACACGAAAATGTAGCCAACGGACGGAAATCGAACAACTCCAGGCGTGCGCCTGCCGGCCCCGTCCGGGGTGGTAGGGACCGGCCCGATTTGTCGAACGGCGTGGGTGCACCCTAATATTCTGTGCAGCGGAGCCCCCTCACATCACACCACATCACATTTCCAAGTCCCCCCGGGAGGAAAGAATGGCGACGGACGAACGTACTCTGGAAGCCCTGTTGGAGGAGTCGCGGACCTTCGAGCCCTCGGAGGCGTTCCGCGAAGCGGCGAACGCATCGGACCCTGCCATTTACGAGCGAGCCGCGGAAGACCCGGAGTCGTTCTGGGCGGAGTGGGCGGAGAAGCTGGACTGGTTCGAGGAGTGGGACCAGGTACTGGAGTGGAAGCCGCCGCACGCGAAGTGGTTCCTCGGTGGCAAGCTGAACGTCGCGTACAACTGCCTGGACCGTCATCTGGACGGGCCGACGCGGAACAAGGCGGCGCTGGTGTGGGAGGGCGAGCCCGGCGACCAGCGGACGTACACGTACTGGGACCTGCATCGGGAGGTCGGGAAGTTCTCGAACGTCCTGAGGGAGCTCGGCGTCGGACGGGGCGATCGGGTGGCGATTTACCTTCCGATGATCCCGGAGGCGGCCATCGCCATGCTGGCCTGCACACGGATCGGCGCCATCCATTCGGTGGTGTTCGGCGGCTTCAGCGCCGAGAGCCTCCGCGACCGGATCATCGACGCGGATGCCAAGCTGCTGATCACGGCTGACGGCGGGTATCGCCGGGGCCGGGTCGTCCCGCTGAAGGACACGGCGGACAAGGCGCTGAAGGAGACGCCGTCCATCGAGAACGTGGTGGTGGTCCGGCGTCGCCTGATCGCCCAGGACCCGCAGGTCCACATGAAGGCGAATCGGGACCACTGGTACCACGAGCTGATGCAGGACGTCTCGCCGGACTGCCCGCCGGAGCACATGGACGCCGAGGACGTTCTCTTCATCCTGTACACGTCGGGGACCACGGGCCAGCCGAAGGGTGTGGTCCACACGACGGGCGGGTATCTGACCCACGTCACGGCCACGAGCAAGCTCGTCTTCGACCTGAAGGAAGACGACATGTACTGGTGCACGGCCGATGTGGGGTGGATTACGGGCCATTCGTACATCCTGTACGGCCCGCTGGCCAATGGGGCCACGGTGTTCATGTCCGAGGGTGCGCCCGACTGGCCGGACCGGGGCCGGTTCTGGAAGCTGGTCCAGAAGTACGGTGTGACCATCTTCTACACGGCGCCGACGGCGATCCGGGCGTTCATGCGGTGGGGCACGGAGCACCCCGAGCAGTACGACCTGTCGAGTCTGCGGCTGCTGGGTACGGTCGGCGAGCCGATCAATCCCGAGGCGTGGATGTGGTACCAGGAGCACATCGGCCCGGAGGACATCCCCATCGTGGACACGTGGTGGCAGACCGAGACGGGCGGGATCATGATCACGCCGCTGCCGGGGATCACGGCCACGAAGCCCGGGAGCGCCACGGTCCCGTTCCCCGGGGTGAGCGCCACGCTGCTGAACGAGGAGGGCGACGACGTCTCCGCCGGCTACCTGGCGATCACCAAGCCGTGGCCGGGCATGCTGCGCACCGTCTGGGGCGACGACGAACGGTTCCAGCAGACGTACTGGTCGAAGTGGGACAACACCTACTTCGCCGGCGATGGCGCGAAGCGCGACGACGACGGCTACTTCTGGATCCTGGGCCGGGTCGACGACGTGCTGAACGTGGCCGGCCACCGGATCGGGACCATGGAGGTCGAGAGCGCGCTGGTCGACCACACGTCGGTGGCCGAGGCGGCCGTGGTCGGGAAGGCGGATGAGCTGAAGGGACAGGCCATCGCTGCGTTCGTGACGGTCCGGGACGGTGTCGAGGTGACGGACACGCTCAAGGAGGAGCTGCGCGAGCACGTGGCCGAGAAGATCGGCGCTATCGCGAAGCCGAGCTCCATCATCTTCACCGCCGAGCTGCCGAAGACCCGGTCGGGGAAGATCATGCGGCGGCTGCTCAAGGACATCGCCGAGGGGCGCGCCGTCGGCGATACGACGACGCTGGCCGACCCCACCGTCGTGGAGAAGCTGAAGAGCCAGTACGACAGGTAGCGACGGGTTGGAGGACGAGGGCGGCGGGCGGGACCCGACGCTCCGAACTTCCTGTCCGAGCGCCGGACGGCGCAGAGGGTTTCGTCCGCCGGGCCCGTCGAGGGGTCGTCGCCGGAGGGGTCAGGCGGCCGCGCCGATCCCGTCGTCGGCGGGGGACCGGCCCCGGGCGGTATAGCGCTGGACGTAGTCCCGTGCGATCTCGACCGACGCGGGCGCGAGCCCATGGCGGTCGCATGTGGCCAGCGCCAGCTCGAAGAGCGCCCGGGCCGGGCCGGCGATCCGGGGGTCGGCCATCCCTGTCCGGGCGGCGTCCTGGAGCCGGGCCGAGTCCGGCGCTCCCGTGATCTCGCGGGCCTGCAGGAGGGCGTCCCGATCGGCGAGGAGGCCGGCGAGGAACACCAGCGGGGCGGCGTACCAGCGGGGCGGCAGCGCATCGATCCCCCGGACCTCGAGGAAGCCCCGGGGGCGGACCTCCGGGAACAGGGTGGTCAGGTGGCGTCGCCACTCCCCCATGGTCACCTCCCCGCGCAGCAGGAGGTCGAGGAACGGCTCTGCCGGCCGGGCCTCCGGGCCGAAGATCCAGCTGGCTGCGAGCGCGAAGTCGGTGTACTCGGCCGCGGGGTCGTCCTCCCGCCCGAGCAGTCCGGTGCGGCGTCGATCGAGGCGTCGCCACTGCCGGGCGCGGTAGCTCGCGAACCCGGTCTCTAGACCGGAGTACACGGGCGAGTTGGCGAAGAGGGCGGTAAGGAAGGGCGCGACGCCGTTGAGCACGCGCCACCGCAGCTCGGCCTGCTCCGGTGGCCCGAGCTCCACATTGATCTGGATGGCGGCCGTCTGGAGCATCATCCGGGGCCCCGCATCGCCGATCGCGCCCAGATAGCGGTGCATGCGCCGGTACCGCTCGCCCTGGAGCTGAAGGCATGCACGGTCGAGCGGGTTGAAGGGATCGATCCCCACGCCGAGGAGCCGGATCCCCGTGGTCCCTGCGGCCTCGATGAGCGGCGGGACGACTCGATCGAGCTCCTCGACGAGCGCGTCTACCGACCGTCGTGGTCGGGTCGCGAGCTCGAGCTGGCCGCCGGGCTCGAAGCTGAAGGCGCTGCCATCGGGTGTGGCGACCGAGTCGACGCCATGGGGCCCGGGCCGCCGGAACCAGCCCCGGGACTCGCCGTGGCGGAGCAGGACGTTCAGCGTGCCCGGGCCCGCGTCGTCGCCGTGAATCGGGACCGGTCGGCCATCGGCAGCGCGCACCGGGATGAGCTCCACCTCGGCTCCGTACCGGGGCTCGCGGCCGGCGGGTGTGAAGAGCCGTGTGCGGACGTCATCGAGGAGTCGACGCCGCTGGGGCGAATCGTGGACGGAGCAGCTCATGGGGGGCGCTCAGCTCGGCCGGGCCAGGACCAGCGCGAACCCGGGGTCCTGGACCGCGAAATGCTCGAGCGTCAGACCGGCGGCCTCGAACATGGCCTCGATGGACGCGCGGGTGTACTTGCAGCTGACCTCCGTCCGGATCGTCTCGTCCACGTCGAACGTGAACTCGCCGGCGCCGGGCACCGTGACGGTGCACGGCTCCACCGCCACCAGGTGCATCTCGATACGCTCGTCCTCCTCCACGTAGACGGCCCGGTGCAGGAACGTGTCCAGGTCGAAGTCGGCGCCGAGCTCACGGTTCAGGACCCGGAGCACGTTCCGGTTGAACTCGGCGGTCACACCGGCGTCGTCGTTGTAGGCGGCCTCGAGCACGTCCACGTCCTTCTGGAGATCGAAGCCCAGGAGGAACCGGTCGTCGGCGCGCATCTCGGCCCGGACCCGGGCCAGCAGCTCCTCACCCTCCGCACGGGGGAAGTTGCCGATGGTGCCGCCGAGGAGCGCGAAGAGGGCGGGGCGCGGGAGGTCGCCGGGCAGGTGGACCCCGGCGCTGATATCGGCGACCAGCGGCCGGATCGCAGCCACGGGATACGCGTCGCGGAGATCCTCGGCCACCTGCTCCAGGAACTCGCCGCTGATGTCGATGGGCACGAAGACCGGCTCCTCGACGGCATCGTGCATGGCGTCGAGGATCGCCCGTGTCTTGTCGGCGGCGCCGGCGCCCAGCTCCACCAGCGAGGCCGGCTTCTGCGCGTGGACCCAGTCGGGCATGTAGCGGCGCAGGAGCTTCCGCTCCGCACGGGTCGGGTAATACTCCGGGAGCCGCGTGATCTCCTCGAACAGCTCCGAGCCTCTGTGGTCGTAGAAGTACTTGGGTGAGAGCGTCTTCTGGGGCTGCGACAGCCCCTCGACGACCTCATCGCGCATCCGGTTCACAGCATTGGCCATCATCCTCGTCCCCTCTTCGTTCCGGTCATCGAGCCGCTGTCTGCGGTCGCGCTACCGGGCGCACCGGAAGCCGGCGAAGATCTGTCGGCGGATCGGGTAGTCCCAGTTCCTGAAGGTGCTCCGGATGGCACCGGGGCGCGTGGCCCAGGAGCCGCCCCGGAGCACTCTGTACTCGTCGCCGAAGAACACCCGCGAGTACTCGTCGTACGGCCAGCTGTCGAACCCCGGCCACGGCCGGAAGTCGCTGGCCGTCCACTCCCATACGTCCCCGATCATCCCGTGACAGCCCAGCGGCGACACGTTCCGGGGGTAGGCGCCCACCGGTGCGGTGCCGAACGAGAGCTGGTCGACGTTCGCGTGGAGCGGTGTCGGGAGCTCGTCGCCCCACGGGTACACGCGCTTCGTCCTCGACGACGGGTCCCACGAGGCCGCCGTCTCCCACTCCACCTCCGTGGGCAGCCGCTTGCCGGCCCACGCGGCGTACGCTTCCGCCTCGTGGTACGTCACGTGGCAGACGGGATGGTCGCCGGGTACGGGCCCGGTCCGGTCCATCACACGGGTATGCCATGCGTCGTCCGCCCGGAACCAGTACATCGGGGCCTCGAGCCCCTCCTCCGTTCGCCACGCCCAGCCGGCGTCGGACCAGTGGTCGCGGGTGTCGTAGCCCCCGTCCTCGATGAACGCCATGTACTCGGCGTTCGTGACCGGCGCGACATCGATCTCGAACGGCGCGACCTCGACGGTATGGGCGGGGCGCTCGTTGTCGTACGCACCGGCGGCCGCGCCGCCGCCGTCCGTGCCGATGACCACCTCGCCGCCGTCGAACCGGACCATCCCGGTCGGGGGGGTGTCCGGGGACGGCGGGACCGCCGTCATCCGCGGTGCGGCGTACGGGTCGCCCTTCTTCAGCTGGAGCGTCTGGAGGATCGTCTCGTCGTGCTGGTACTCGTGCTGCGCGACCAGGTGGAAGACGAAATCGTCGGCCAGGAGCCGGGAGTCGTCCCCGGGATCGAGGGTCTCCAGATGGCCCAGGACCCGGCGTCGGATCCCCGCGAGGAGCTCCACGGTCTCCCGCAGGGACGGCAGGTCCATGTCGCCCCGGACCGACCGCGGATTCTCGAACGGGTTGTACATCCCCGGGATCTCGCCGAAGGTGCGACCCTCCGGGTCGGGACCTATGTTCCGGAGCAGCCACAGGTCCTCGAAATGCGCGATGTGCCCCAGGTCCCACACGATCGGGCTCATGAGGGGACTGTGCTGGATCTGCAGCGCCTCGGCGTCCAGCGGCGCGATCAACAGCAGCGTCCGGACGCGGGCGTCACCCAGCAGGCGCGCGATCTCGGGTCGGTCCAAGGGGCTCCTTCTTCGATTGATGGTCGCAGTCCGCGGGGGGGGTTATCCCGTACGTCGCGTTCGTGGAAGCAAACCCGGGGCCAGCGGGTTTGGTTCCGGGGGTGAAGTACGATGCACGATGCACGGTTCAGGAGTGCAGGATGCAGGATGCAGGACTCAGGAGTAGGGAAGAGGGAAGAGGGAAGAGGGGGCGATCCACGATCCACGATCCACGATCCGCGGTCCACGATCCGCGGTCCACGATCCACGGAGTGACATGGAGCTCAGGTGAACGAAGGGGCGCTGGAGGCGAGAGGCGTCGTCAAGCGGTACGGCGATGTCGTGGCACTGGCCGGCGTGTCGCTGGAGGTGGAGCCGGGGGAGTGCATCGCGCTGGTGGGCGAGAGCGGCTCGGGGAAGACGACACTGCTCCGGTGCTTCAACCGCATGGTCCAGCCGGACGAGGGCGCCGTGCTCGTGGACGGCGAGGATGTGGCCGGCCGCGACCCGATCGCGCTCCGCCGGTCCATCGGATACGTGCAGCAGGAGGGCGGGCTCCTGCCCCACTGGACGGTCCTGCGGAACGCGGCCATGGTGCCGTGGCTCCGGGGCGAGACCGATGCCCGGGACGCGGCCCGGGACGCCCTCGAGCTGGTGGGTCTCCCGCCGGAGGACTTCGGGACGCGGTGGCCGTCGGAGCTCTCGGGCGGTCAGCGGCAGCGGGTGGCTATCGCCCGGGCGCTGGCGGGCCACCCGGCCATCCTCCTGATGGACGAGCCGTTCGGCGCCCTCGACGCCATCACCCGGTCGGAGCTCCACGAGGCGTTCATGGAGCTCCGGGAGCGGATCCAGGCCACGTGCGTCCTGGTGACCCACGACATGGGCGAGGCGTTGATGCTCGCCGATCGCGTGGTCGTGCTCCTCGACGGCCGGGTCGAGCAGGTGGGTGCGCCGCTGCAGCTGAAGGACGCGCCTGAGACCGAGTACGTGTCACGCCTCCTCGAGCGGGCTGGGGTGTGATGCGAGCGAGGCGCCTGGTCCTGGGGGTGGGGCTGGTGGTGGGGGTGGCGGTGTCCGCCTTCGGGGCACGGTGGACTCCGGCGGCCTCCCAGGCTCGGCCGGCGGCGGACACGGCGGGCCCGGCGGTGGTCATCGGGAGCAAGCCGTTCGCGGAGTCGTACCTGCTGGCGGAGATCTTCGCGCAGCTGCTGGAGGCCCGGGGGTACGCCGTCGACCGTCGGCTGGGGCTGGGCGCCACGGAGATCACGTTCCAGGCGCTGCGGACCGACGGGATCGACCTGTACCCGGAGTACACGGGGACGGGGCTGGTGGCGATCCTGGGCGCCGACCCGGTCTCGGACCCGGAGGCGGTCATGCGTCAGGTCCGGACGGTGTTCCGGGATCGGTGGGGCGTCCATTGGCTGGCGCCGCTGGGGTTCCAGAACACGTACGCCATCGCCGTGACCCGTGAAACCGCGGCGGAGTACGACCTGTCGACACTCTCCGATCTCGCCCGGGAGGCCGGCCATCTCACCGCCGGGCTCTCGCCGGACTTCCTCGGTCGCCCGGACGGGCTGCCGGGGCTCCGTGTCGCGTACGACTCCATGGACTTCGGCGCCACGCGCTCGCTGCTCCAGGCGGTGAAGTACGAGGCGCTCGTGCAGGGCGAGGTGGACGTGATCGACGGCTACTCCACCGACGGCCAGATCGCCCGCTACGACCTCGTCGTCCTGGAAGACGACCGCGGCTTCTTCCCGGCGTACCAGGCCGCGCCCCTCGTCGCCCCCGGCCTGTTCCGGGACCGCCCCGGGGCGGTGGCCGCCCTGACCGAGCTGTCCGGCATGTTCGACGAGGCCACGATGCGGCGTCTCAACCGCCGGATCGAGGTGGACGGCGACGAGCTCGCCGACGTGGCCGCCGACGCCCTCGCCGAGCTGGGCCTGGTCGCCTCGCCACGAGGACGGGAATCCACCGCGAGTGGAGCCGAAGCCGCCCACAGCCCCACCCCCACCACCATACAGGGCCGGTCCGCGGACCTGCTCACCTACATGTGGGACCGAAAGGCCCTGCTCTGGTCGCTCACGCTCCGGCACCTGTTCCTCGTCGGGGTCTCACTGGTCGTGGCCGTGCTGCTGGCCGTACCGCTGGGCCTGGGGCTCGAGCGGATGCGGGGCGGGGCAGAGGGGACGATCCGTGCCATCGGGTTGCTCCAGACGATCCCGAGCATCGCGCTCCTGGCGTTCATGATCCCGCTGATCGGGATCGGCGTCACGCCGGCGCTGGTCGCGCTGTTCCTCTACTCCCTCTACCCGATCCTGCGGAACACATACACCGGCGTCCGGGACGCCAGCCCCGAGGCGGTGAACGCCGCCCGGGCGCTGGGGATGACCCGGTGGCAGCAGCTCCGCTGGGTCCGGCTCCCGCTGGCCGCACCGGTGATCATGGCGGGGATCCGCACGGCCGCCGTCATCACCGTGGGGACCGCAACTCTCGCCGCGTTCATCGGCGCCGGCGGCCTCGGCGATCCCATCGTGAGCGGGCTGGCGCTGTCCGACACCCGGTTGATCCTCTCCGGTGCGATCCCCGCCGCGCTCCTGGCGCTGGTGGTGGACGGCGGGCTGGCGCTGGCGGAGAAGATGGTGTCACCGAAAGGGATAACCGGCACCAGCTGACAACGAACAACGAACAACGAACAACTACGGTACTGCCCGCGGGGCATGGGGTCGGGCCGCTCCATGGAGTTTGGCGGGGTCGACGGGAGCTCTCCCGATGTGGCGCGCTTTTCGGACGTTTCCGCCGGTCGACTGACCCACCTCCCGTCCCCACGAACGGTATCGCAGTCGTCGGTTGTTGGCGGTCGGTGGTCGGGCGTCAGGTCACATCGTCGAGCGGATCCCCGCTCCTGGGCTCCTTGGGCCGCTTTTCCAGGGGCGGCTTCTCCAGCTTCGGCTGGGCCGGGATCCCCACCGCCACACTGCCGCCCTCCACGTCCCGCGTGGCCACGGCCATGGAGCCGACCATGGCGTCATCGTGGAGGTGGACGCCGGCCAGGACGGTCGCGTGGTAGGTGACCCGCACACCGTCGCCGATGATCGTCCGCGGCGAGGTGACGAACCGGCCGTCGGCCAGGGAGTGGGTGTGGCTGTAGATGTTCGCGAAGTCGGACACGCTGGCGTTGTTCCCGATCCGGATCCCGCCGCGATCATCGAGGAGCACGTGCCGGTGGATCACCACGTCGTCGCCGATCTCCATGTTGTAGCCGAAGGAGAACTTCACGAAGTGGAAGGCCTTGAAGTTCTTGCCGACGCGCTTGAATGCGTGTCGGGCCAGGACGCGGCGGAGCTTCACGCCGAGGTGCACGTTCTCGCCCAGCGGGCTCTTGTCGAACATCTCCCAGAGCCATTGGATCGGCTTCACGCGGGCGTACCGCTGGGTGTCGATCTCGCGGTAGTACTCGGGCTCCAGGGTGATGTTGCTGGGGTCCATCTGCAGGAGCGCGATCCGGGTCGTGGGCGGCAGCTCCCGGGGGTCTGCGTCCACGTACTGCGGGTAGTAGATCCGGGTCAGGATCTCACGGGTCAGCTCGTTCCGGTCCACACCTTCGTCGGCCAGCCGGTCGGCGATCTCGCCGACCCACCGGCTGTACTCCCGCTCCGTGGCCTCCGGCAGTGGGACATCTCGTAACGGCAGGAACTCCATCCCGATCCTTCTCCCAAAAGGAAAACGACGCCCCGGCGGGCGCCGTCATCGGCAAGCTAGAGGCGCCCCGCGCGAGGTGTCAATCCGCGGCCCGGGCGGTCCGGGTACGGCCTCCGCTGGTCTCCCGGTCGGAGCTCCGGTCCCGATGCCGCCTGTCCGCCCGGCGTCGGCGGTCGTGCCCGGGCGCCCCGCTCGCCCCTTCGAACGCGGCGGCGCGGCCCACGGTTCCCGCCGATCCCGGCGTCTCGGCGCCGACGTTCGCCCGCTTCGGCCGCGTGGCCGGCCAGTGGGCCGCTACCCCCACGCTGTACGCGATCCCCAGCACCAGATGCGACCACGCCAGCACGCGGAGCAGGAGATCGGCCGTCACGACCTGCAGGAGGTATCCGGTGAGGACGAGGGCCAGGAACGACAGGGCGGCGACGAGCCCGCTCTTCCGCCCCTTCTTCACCCCCATGCTGAAGTGTCGCCAGACGTGGCGGGAGGTGATGAGCCCCACGCTGAAGATCTGGAGCGGGGCGATGAGGATGTGGGCCTTGAGCACCCAGGGCTGAAGCGGGTGGTTGATGACGGCCCACGGCTCGACGGGGGCGAGCATCTCCTTCATCCACCAGTAGACGACGCCGGTGAGCAGCGTGCCCGCCGTGGTCAGCCAGACCGACCACCGCTCGAAGGGAGTCATGGTCATGGCGTCGCTCCGAAGGGTTCGATGACGGCGTGGAGCGCCAGAACCCGTCGGGCCGCCTCGGTCATGGCCCGGGCGGTGAGCGTCGCGCCGGCAATGGACCGGATCCCGCCCCGGAGGGAAAGCGCCTCATCCAGCCCGCGTCCCTCCAGCTGGTCGATCCATCCCTCCTGCGCACGGTACTCCGGCGGCTCCGTGAACTTCAGGACATCGACCCGGCGGATCGTGGCATCGGGATCCACCACCACCATGACCACCTCGTTCTTGGTCCGGACCCGATGGGCGTCGAAGTAGGCGGCACCCGTGGGCTCGCCGTCCCCACCCACGTAGAAGGTGACGATGGCCTGGTCGATCTCCACGTCGTCGCCGGCCAGCGCCCGGGCCCGGGCGAGCTGGCTCTCCGTGAGGTACGCGGAGCGACGCTCCACGGTCGTGTCGCCGGGGAACGCCAGGACCAGCGCCTCTTCCTGCGTCATGAGCGTCTGCGCGGAGGCCGCCCCGGCCGCCGCGGCCGTCATCCCCACCGCGACCAGCAGGGAGGCCAGCGCCAACGCGGCGCCGACACGGCCGGACCGTGCGTGAGAAACGCGGGAAGCCTCCCCGGACCGGAGTCCGGGGAGGTCCACGCCGCGATGCGGGGCTTCGCTTCGCATCCGGATCAGAAGAGGTAGGAGAGCACCATGGCGAACTTGCTGCGGCCCGTTTCCGCCTCGTTCGACTGGATCTGGTAGTCGGCCTTGACCGCCACCTGGGGCACCGGCTTCCACGAG
>JBPRGE010000002.1:0-19124 GCA_051418035.1 Candidatus Longimicrobiales bacterium M2_2A_002 | reverse complement strand
GCGCTACAAGGGGCTGGGCGAGATGAACGCCGAGCAGCTCTGGCACACCACCATGGACCCGGAGACCCGTACGATCCTCCAGGTCACCCTCGAGGACGCCGTCGAGGCCGACCGCATCTTCAGCCAGCTCATGGGCGATGACGTCGAGCCCCGACGCGAGTTCATCGAGAAGAACGCCGAGTTCGTGAAGAACCTGGACATCTGAGGGCTGCTGGTCGGATTGCAGAAGTTCCGGAACAGCTGAAGCGGTAGGTTCCGGAACAGTGAACTGACATTGACAGTTGCTCCTGAACCTGAGGTCCCGCGGCCTTGGAGGCGGCCAGAAGCCCCCAGGGTCCGCACTCCGTAAAACCGTTCCGCCCCCCGGTCGGAATTTGACCCCAGTCGGGGTGCCGGTTCACGGACGTTCTGGAACAGCCTGACCAGGACGTTCTGGAACCGTAGACGGACGCTGATCATCTCCCAAGCTCAGCGGCACGGCGGCCCCGACGGCGAACGTACGCACCGGGGCGCGATCCGTTCAGGCCGATCCTGTCCCTCCCTGTCCTTTGTCTCTCGTGTGGGGCCACTCTTGTACTGCTGGTGGCTGATCGCCGCTGCCCCGCGGGTCCTTGAGTATGCGGCAGCGGGAGCAGCCGGGGCCTTCCAGGGCGGCGAGGTCGTGGACTCCCTGTGGGCGGAGGGCACTCGCCACGCGTCAGCGTTCGTGCAGCGGATCGCCGACGAGCATCCGGACCCGTACGTGCGCCGCGGCGTGCTCTACACCGCCATGGACTGGGCCGGGCAGGACGGCCGCGGGTTGGAGGCCCTCGGCTACTACGACCGGCTCGTCGCCGAGCACCCGGGCGCACGCGAGGCCGAGGACGCGGAGTGGCTGAGGCGCCGGTTCGGGATGCCGGATGAACCCGCGCCGAATGTGCCCTTCGTGCCTCTGGACACGGCCGCCGCCCCGTTCTACCCCACCGCCCTCGGTGCGCGCGCCGTGCTCGTGGACTTCTGGGCTACCTGGTGCGTCCCGTGCGTGGAAGAAATGCCGACCCTGCACCAGGCCTACGAGCGCTGGGCCGACCGTGGTTTCGAGGTGGTCAGCGTCTCGTACGACGACGCAAGGGAGGACGTGCACCGATTCCGCCGCGTCTGGCCGATGCCGTGGCGGCACGCCTTCGAGGGCAGGGACGCCGCAGCGACCGGCGAGGTCTGGGAAGCGTATGCGATCGGCGGGCTGCCGCACACCGTGCTGATCGACGGGCAGGGCCGGATCGTGGCGCTGGATGACGAGTTGAAGGGCGAACGGCTCGAGCAGACGCTACGCAAGGTACTTTCGGAGGGTGCCACACCGCGGCAGTGAGCGCGAAGGTCGGCCCGGAGCTGGTCTTCCTGGCAAGGAGCAGCCGGGTCCTCCCAGAACAGCCGGCCTTCACTGTTCCGAGACCTACCGCTTCCGCTGTTCCGGAACTTCCGTGAACCGAAAGCGTCTGCCGGGGCGGAGAAGTTCCTTCCGGAGTTTCGGAGAAGTCCGTTCCGGTCGTTGATGGAGGTGGATGTCTGGATGCGACAATGACGGGGCCACCGAAGGCAATGGCGCCAACGAGGTCAACGGGGCTCCTGCTCGAGCTGACCGCCCCGAGACCAGGCGACGCTGCGGAATCACCGGGTTCCTCGAAGCACGACTCCATCGGAACCGACCATGTAGACCTCACGCGATGACGTTCCCCACACGCCGTGCAGATCGGTCGCCAGGCCGCCCCGCGCAGCAGCAGGATCGCGGGAGATTCCGCAGCACTGAACGGCCGTTAATCATAAGCCCGTCGGCTCGGGAACCGACGGGGCTTATGGTTGTCATGCAGACACCGTCCGTTACGCGGTGTGACGGTAGCTCATCCGCACTGGAAGAAATAGGGTGAGCGGACGGGGTTCTGGTTCTGTCCACCCGTGCAGCCGGGAGGCGTCGATGCGTCTTTGTGGAGGGCTGGCGATGATCATGGCTGGGCTGGCAGGGTGCTCTGATCGCCCGGCCATGGATGCTCCCACGGTGCGGGACTCCGCCGGGATCCTCATCGCCGACAACCCGGGCCCGGACCATTCCGCCCCGTACTGGACGCTGGGTACCGCCCCCGACCGGATCATTGGCAGCGCGGAGTGGGACATGGTGACCGCCCTGTACCGGGTGGTGGGGGCGGCACGGCTGAAGGACGGGCGCATCGTGGTGGCCAACTCCGGCACCACGAGGTGCTGTTTTACGGGCGGGACGGACGCCTTCTACGCGCCGTCGGCGGCAACGGGGAGGGGCCGGGCGAGTTCCGCTCGCTGGCCGGACTGATGGCCACTGGGGGCGATACCCTGATCCTCGAGGACGACCAGCTCGACCGGCTTACGTGGCTGGGTCCCGGCGGCGAGGTACTCCGAACCGGGCGTGTAGAGTGGGACGACGTGCCTGAAACGTACTTTTCCAACCGCCGGATGGTCGGCGTGCTGGAGGACGGCCTTGTCGCCACCACGACTCCGATGCTTGTCATGACGGGCTCAGCCTACGACCGTGTGGTCACGGACACCGTCAGCGTCCACCTCTTCGGCGCGGACGGGAGCTACCGTCGCGAGATCGCCTCGATCCCAGGAAGCGAGACGTGGGTCCATTTCACAGGGGAGGGCGGCTCGTTCGGTCCGGTACCCTTCGGGGCAGCTGTCTACCACGCCGCGGCGGCGAACCGATTCTACCTGGGACGGAGCGACCGGTACGAGGTGGCCGTCCACCGGATGGACTCGTACCCACACCTGCTCATCCGCCGGGCGGATCCGCCCGGCCCCGTCACCGCGGCGGATCGAGCCGCGTACAGGAGCGCCCGGCTGGCGCGGACGACGGGGGCTGAGCAGCGCAGGCAGCAGCGGGAATGGCTCGACCGAGTCCCCTACTCCGATACGCACCCCGTCTTCACCGGGCTCGCGGCCTCAGCGGATGGGCGCCTCTGGGTCCGGGAGCCCACGGCCCCAGCGAGCGACACGGCCGTGTGGGCCATCTACGGGACTTCGGGTCTGCTGGAAGGCAGGATCCGCACACCGGCGGACCTGAACATCCAGCAGATCGGTGAAGATTTCCTTCTCGCCCTCCGGCGCAACGCCCTGGGAGTGGAGCGGCTGGAGCTCTGGAGCCTGCCCGGGCCGTACCCGTCCGGAAGCGACGGCCGCTAGCAGGGGCAGTCGGGAGGAAGCCTGGAACTGAGGCCGCAGGTCGGCGCAGTACGGACGTGGGTCGATCCCGCCACGGGCGGTACGAACGGTCAACCATGCTGACAGGCTCCCGGGACAGAGGAGGTGGCGACTCGGACTCCCTTCCTTGCTTGGAGATGCACCCTGGTCTCACAAGTGCTCCTGGGCCTACGCGCTCGTTGCCTGTCCCTGAATACTGAGCAGCAGACCCTCCCGGGCCCATGGCAGCAGAGTTTCGTGCGCCGCCATACACCGGTCTGCCACCCGGCTGATCTCGTCAGCCTCGAACTGCCGGGCCGACTCGACGAGGACGGACTCCCGGGCCTCCGTTACCGTCACGAGCACGGCGGCGTTGAGGTCCTCGGCGAGCCAACGCAGGCGCTCGATAGCCTCGAGTGGACGGATGGCGTTGTGGAATTGCGTGACGACGGTGGGCGCCGGAAACCGACACATGACTGGCAGCTCCCGTCAAACGACCGGAAGGGACTTCTCGATTTATCCTCCGACCGTTGACGGGGGTAATTATCGGCCTATCGGTCAGGATCGGTCGACTGTCCGTGGTCGCGCGACGAATGGTCGGGGCGCAGGACCGCGGCAGCGAGCGAGAAGGTCGGGCCGGAGCTCACTGACGGTCAGTTGAATTGATTCCTGGTTGATTCCGCCCGCACAGCGGATTGAGGCAGCCGTAGAAGGATTGGGCAAGTCGCCGACGGAAACGCCGTCGCTACTCCCTTCCTTTCCTTCCCCATCACGGAGGCCGACATGCGACCCACGCAACGCAGGATCCCACCACTCCTTCTCGCCACGCTCGCTCTCGCGGTCACCGCCGGGTGCGACGGCAACTTCACGGCGCCCCACAGCGCACCGGCCGCGCACGAAGGCGCGGCGACCGCGTCGCTCACCTCGGTACCGGAAGTCACGGAGGTGATCGGGCAATCCGGACCGGGATCGACCTATGCCCTGCTCCGGCCTGCGGAGTGGAACGGCGGCCTGGTGGTCTGGGCCCACGGGTACATCCAGCCGTTCCAGCCGGTGCAGCTGCCCGCGGACGACTTCGAGAACCTCGGGGACGTCCGGGACCATGCGCTGCAGGCCGGGTACGGGTTCGCGTACGCGAGCTATTCGCACAATGGCTACGCGGTCAAGGACGGGGCCCAGCGGACCCACGAGCTCCGAGGTCTCTTCAGCGAGGCCTTCGGCGCGCCCGACCTCACCTACATGATCGGCACCTCGATGGGCGGGCTCATCGTCGAACTGCTGACCGAGAGACACCCGGCACAGTACGACGGCGTCCTGGGCGTGTGCCCGCTTCTGGACGGGCCGTACACTGCCAACTACGTGGCCCATTTCCGGGTTCTGTTCGACTGGTTCTTCCAGGACGCCTCGGGCGCATCGCCGCTCCCCGGCTCCCTCTACACCATGCCCGCGGGGTACTACCTGATCCCGCCCACCCCGCCGGCCCTGCCCAACGGTTCGGCGGCATACCAGGCGGTGCTCGGTGCGGTGGCATCGAGTCCGGAGACGCTGCAGAGGGCGGCGGCGATGGCGTCGGTGGAGCAGATCGACCTGCAACTGTCGCAGGCGTCCCCGCAGGTCTACGCGCAGGAGCTGGTCGCGTCATTCCTCCAGGTGCTCGGCTATCAGATCAACGGGGCGAACGTGCTCGACGAGCTCACCCATGGGCACGGCTTCTTCGGCAACAGCGAGATCTTCTACTCCAGTCCGCTCCTTACCGGCGAGCAGGAGTATCTCCTCAACCACCCGACGTTCGGGGTCGAGCGGTTCGTCGCCGATCCCCCGGCCGTCCAGTACCTCGACCACTGGTGGCAGCCGACCGGGGACCTGTCGGCCCCGTTCCTGACGATTCACACCACCCGGGACCCGATCGTACCGTTCCGGACGGAGGAGCTGTTCCGCCAGAAGGTGGAGGCGGCGGGTGCCGGCGACCTCCTCGTGCAGCAGTCCATCGAGCGATTCGGGCACTGCAGCTTCGGGCCCGGCGAGGTGATCGGGGCGTTCGAAGACCTGACCCGATGGGTTGAAGAAGGCGTCGAGCCGAGCTCATAGGGAGTTCCCCCTCCGCACGCCGGGCGGCCGGGACGCACGAGGCGTCCCGGCCGCTTTTCTCTACCCGGCGGGCGCGCCCGGCAACCCCACGCGCTCCATCAGGGCGTGGAAGTCGGGGTTCCCCCGCAGTGGGTCTACGAGGGGATGCACGGCCAGGAAGGCCATGCCGCTGGAATTGTCCTCGTATGCGGCCTCCAGGGCATCCATTGCCTCGTCCATCGAGCCTCCCGCAATGTGCAGGATGGCGTCGTATTCGTGCGGCACATAGCGCCTCTGCTCGCGAAGCTCGGCAAGCGTCGCCAGCGCCCGCTCCGGCGCTGTCACGTCCCCCGACTGCGCGAGCGCGCAATGCAGAAGGGCAAGCGACAGGGGATGGGCACCGCCCGCGAGCTCGAGCCCCTGACGAAAGGCCACCGCGGCTTCCCGGGGTCGTCCGAGAGCCATCAGGGCGAGTCCGCGCCCGAGGTACCCGTGGAAGAACCCGGGGTCCAGATCGTGCGCCCTCTTCCATCCCTCCAGTGCTTCCTCATAGTCACGCTGGAAGTAGTGGTGGCGTGCGACCGCCGCGTTCATGATGGCCGACAGGCTGTCCAACTCGAGCGCGCGCCGCGCCTCCGCCATTGCCTCGTTCCGGCGACCAATGGCTACCAGGTACAGCGAGTACCGGTGATGCGCCTGGGCGCTGCGTGGATGGAGCCGGATCGCCTCCCGATAGGCCGAGTCGGCCGCTTCCCAATCCCGGTAGTAGACGTACAGGACCTGTGCCCGGGCCGCCCACCCTTCGTGGAGCCGCGGTGCAATCTCGAGCGCGCGATCCACCGACCGGCGCGCACGGGGGAACGCGCTGTCGGGGTGCATCAGGCCGTAATCGTAGCTCCCCATGAGGTTGTACACGTCGGCCATCCCGACCAGAGCGCGGGCGAAACCCGGATCCCGCTCGAGGGCGCGGGCAAAGTAGCGCTGTGCCCGGACGAAGCCATCGGGGGCGCGGCTGAACCATTCCCTGCGGCCCTTGAGGTACAGCTCGTGGGCCGCAGGGTCGTCGGTCCAGCCACCGACCTCCGGAGGAATCGCATCGCCGGCGGGGACCGTCCCGTCGGGGAACGCGCCGGCGGTCACGAGCTTTGTCGCGAGCTGCGTCCGGACGTCCGAGGCGATCGCCTCCCACGTGTCGATGCGGACCACTTCGTCGGTCGAGCGGGCGTACGATTCGGCCCACTCCACATGCCCTTCCGGTCCCGACAGCTCCAGCACCACGCTGACCCGCTCGGGATCGCGCCGGGTGATGCCCGAGAGGACGAGGTCCACGTCCAGCCGTCGCAGCGCTTCGGCCGGCGCAACCCCCCGCATGGCGAATGAGGCGCTGCGGGCGGAGACCTGGATGCCTGCCGTGTTCGCCAGTGTTTCGATGAGCTGGTCCGTGATCCCATCCGCCCACGCCGCATCGGCTGTGTCGCCAGTTTGAAGCGGGAGGACGCCGACCTCCAGATAGCCGCGCCCGTCGACTTCTGCCGCTCCGATCCGCTCCCACAGGTGCCGGCCCGCTATCCCCGCTAGCAGTCCGACCGTCGCGGCGATCAGCAGCGCGTGCCGCCATCGCCGCGAGTGCAGGATGCGGCGGAGCCAGCCTCGAGCCCACGAGACGCGGCCGCGACGGGGCGCCGATCGCGTGGCGACCGGCCCGGCGGGCGGGGGATCAGGAAGGGGTGACGGTGGTTCCACGGCCGGCTCCTCCTCCTCGTCCGGGTCGTCTCCCGGGGCCGGAGCTCCCCCGGAGTCGGGGCCCGATGGAGGGGGCGCGCCTTCCATCAGCCGACCTTCCCGGAGGTCCTCCACCAGGGCGGTCAGCTCCGGGTCGGGCTCGACATCGAACTCCTCCATCAGGAGCTGCTCGTGTACCCGGGCCGCGCTCAGGCCCCCCGCCCGGTTGCCCGCCGCGTTCAGTGCGCGGACGAGCCCGATGGCGACACGGCTGTTGAAGCGGTCGGCTGCCGCCAGCTTCTTCCACATCTCCACGGCGCCCATCCTGTTTCCCGCCTCGTCCAGCTGCCGCGCCACTTTCTCCAGGGCCTTCCGGTTCAGCGACGCATAGTGCTCGCGAGTCGCATCGATACGCTGCTCCAGCTCGGCCGAGTCTCGCACGACGAAGTCGTCGAGAAACCGGCCTCCGTACAGCCGGATCGCCTGCTCGGTCGCCCCGGCTGCGATCGCCGCTTCGAGCTCCTCCACGTCCGAAGGCAGCGCTTCGGGGTCCAGCACCAGATCGTCGCCGCGGCTCACCAGCACATCGTCCCCCAGCTCCCTGCGTATGTCGTAGACCGCCACGGAGAGCAGCCGGCGGCCCTGCGTCTCGCCCTTGTGCGGCCATATCAGCGAGATGAGGCGCTCCCGGCTCATCGACCGACCGGAGGCGGTCGCGAGCAGGGCCAGGAGCACCAATCGACGTTTCTGGGCAGCTCTGCCGGACAGCACCTCGCCGGCTTCCTGCAGATACGCGCCACCCAGGAGCTTCAGGAAGGGCACAGCCGCTCTCAACTGCAAGTGGGGGGAAAAGAGCGATCATAGCTATTTGCCAATATAGGCTTTGCCCAAGGGCAGGGAAATGAACCTCTGCCCGGGTGCCGTGATCCTCACAGCGCCGGCCCCGGGAGGCAGCCTGGTCCCACGAGCCGGAGCCGGCACCCCGTTGGCTGCGGCTGCACGAGAATCTACCTTGGGTCCGTTGCGGCCATCTGACCGATTGCTCCTACCCCTGATGCGAGGCAACTGATGCCCGAGTCGGATCTCGTAGGCCCCTACCGGGAGGTCCCCTTCCGTACCGAGCGGGTCGCCACCCTGGACTGGCTCCGGCTCGCCGACCGCCACCGTCATCAGATCCCCATCCTGCTCGAGGTGGACGT
This sequence comes from Candidatus Longimicrobiales bacterium M2_2A_002, assembly GCA_051418035.1. Taxonomy (GTDB): domain Bacteria; phylum Gemmatimonadota; class Gemmatimonadetes; order Longimicrobiales; family RSA9; genus JAWVYT01. The sequence goes on along the minus strand of JBPRGE010000002.1, from coordinate 10,953 downwards.
CACCGATGCCCGGGCCGCCATCCGGGACTACCGGCGGCGGACGGGGCAGGGGTTGAGCTTCACGGCGTGGGTGGTCTCGTGCGTGGGCCGGGCGGCCGCAGAGCATCCGCGGGTCCACTCGGTCCGGAAGGGGAAGCGGCGCCTCGTGGTCTTCGACGAGGTGGACGTCTCCGTGCTGGCGGAGAAGCCGCTGTCCGACAAGCGCGGTGCCGGGGGCGACGCCGAAGCTGAGACGCTGCCGATGCCGTTCGTGGTCCGGAGCGCGCACCGGAAACCGCCGGCCGAGATCCACGAGGAGATCCGGGACGCGCAGGCCGCTGAGGTCGACCCCGGTTCGGCGTCCATCGCCCGGGCGCCATCGGCGCGGCTCCAGGCGATCTTCTTCCGGTTGCCGGCGTGGCTCCGCGACCTGCTCTACTGGCGGTGGCTGATCCGGAACCCGACGCGGATCAGGAGGACCATGGGGACCGTGGTGGTCACATCGACCGGGATGGCCAGCCCCGGCGTGCTCGCCTGGGGGATCCCCGCGGGGCTCCACCCGCTGGCCATCGGTGTGGGCGGGATCGCACGCCGGAGCACGCCGGACGGCGACCGTGACATCCTGGCGCTGACCATCGTTTTCGACCACGCCGTGACCGACGGCGCGCCGGTGGGGCGGTTCGCGGCGCGGCTGCACGAGCTGCTGACGAGCGCGGAGACGTTCCAGCCGCCGGAGCCAGGCCCACCGGGGGCGTAAGGACGGAGACCCGACGGGGAAACCGCGCTCCCTCCCGCGGCCGCGGGCGTCCGGCCGCGGACTGCCGGCCGGTCAGCGCAGGATCCAGGCGCCGCCGCCCAGGACCAGGATCACGACTCCGGCGCCGATCTTGAGCCCCGCCGACAGCGCTCGCCCGACGACTACGCCCCAGCCCACGCGGCGGGCGGCGGCCGCATCGCCCGCCTCGTGGTAGGTGACGGCCGCGGCGCCGACGAACGAGCCCAGGAACCCGGCGATGACCGAGCCGACGACCGGGACCGGCGCCCCGACCAGGACTCCCGTGAAGCCGCCGATGATGGCGCCCCAGAAGGCCCGGGGCGACCCGCCGTAGCGGACGTTCAGCCGCTGGACGACGACCCACTCGGCCAGCTCGGCGACCGCGGCCAGCGCCACGGCCGTCGCCAGCACCCACCCGGAGACCTCGCCGAGCCACGCGCCCACGCCGACGATCGCTACCATGATCCAGAGCCCGGGCAGCCCGAGCGGGATCAGGATGATCGACAGCGCCATGAGGGCGGCGATGACCAGGCCGAGGAGATTCATGATACCTCCATCAGCAGCCTTTCGGGTACGCCGGCTCCACCGCCAGCCGCCCGTCGGGCCGCGTCAGTGCGTCCAGGGGGACGGCAAATTCCGGCACCGACGCCGGAGCCGGCCTCGGCTCGCCGCCGCACGGCATGTCCGACGGGACCTCGGGACGCAGGCGGACGGTGCCATCGGCCACCTCGAGGACGAAGTAGACGCCGGCGGGCACGGTCGCGTCGCCGCCACCGGCGTCCGTGCCGACCGCCGGGCCGAGGCGCCAGAGTCGTCCGGACAGTCCGTAGACGTCCACGACGCCGAACCCGCGCCTCTCGATATCGGCCGGAAGCCACAGCGGCGGGTCTGCATCCGGGACCCGGAGCCGGACCCAGCCCTCGGCCCGGTCCGCCAGCGGGAGCGTGACGCCGTAGCCCCAGTCGCCGAGGTCCTCCCGCACGACGACGTCCGGTCCCTGCGTCGGGCGGTACAGGAGCGTGGCGTACGGGTACCGGCCCCGGGGGCGCAGCGCGGCCGCGAGGTGACCGACCGTGTCGCCGTCCGGAGAGCTCCATACGGGGCCCAGGACGACGGCGGTGGTATCGAGCTCCGCAGCGAAGCACGCCGTGTCCACGTTCTCGCAGGTCTCCTGGAGCCTGGCGTACTCGGCGCTGTAGATGGAGTCCAGGGGCCCGCCGATCCACACGTTCGCGAACCGCGGCGCGTCCTTCGTGGTCCCGGGGCGCTCCTGCGCCGCAGCGGACGTCGCAATCGTGAGGGCCCCGGCGAGGAGCGTCATCGCGGCTCGGGCGGGCGTCGTGGGGCGTGGTGCGGGCATGGTGCTCGGAAGTTGGCTGGCGGGCCCCGGGGCGGGCAAGTCGTCGGGATTGGCCCGATCGCGAAGTTGTTCTAGGTTGCAGTGCGAATCGACGCACCGAAGAGACAGCGAGGCGGCAGGCATGGCCAGGACATACAAGGGCAACGACCTGGAGTGGCGGGTGATCCTCTCGGACCGGGAGTCCAGGCCGGGGATGGTGCCGGTGGTCTTCCACTGCACGAGCAACACCTCGTTCGGCTGGCGGGTGACCGAAGTGCCGGTGGAGACGTTCCGGGGCCGGAGCGCGGACGACCTGAGCGGAGCGGAGCTGGATGAGCTGTTCGCCGACGCCCAGCCGTTCGGTGCGCCGCGGGACCCGAAGGCGCAGGAGGGCGCCATCGGGCACACGCCGACGCGGTAGCCCTCTACAGCAGGTGCTCGTAGCGGGGGTTGGCCACCAGGTCGCCGGCCTCGCCCAGCACCTGCCGGTCCCACGGGAAGATGACGGTGGCGTCGGTCTCGACGGCGAAGAAGTCCGGCTTGTACTGACCGGCCTTCACGAAGCTCGTGGCCGTCCGGGTGTCCGTGGGTCCCTCGGCCCGGACGGCGGCCAGCGCCATCCGGAGCGTCTCTCCGGTGGTGCAGATCTCGTCTACGATCAGGACGCGCTTCCCCCGCACCTCCTTCGGCGCCGACGACAGCAGCTGGGGCCGGTCCTGGACCTCCTCGAACCCCGACCGCCGGCTGATCTTCAGCGAGAAGAAGTCGAGGCGGAGGATCGACGCGATCACCGCGCCGGGGATCACACCGGCCTTCGCGATCCCGATGACGAGCTCCGGGTCGTAGCTCCGGGCGACGTTCACCGCCAGCGCGCGGCACAGCTCGCCGAACACGTCCCACGAGAGCTCGAGCACACCCATCCCCTGCAGCGATGCGCCGGGTGCCTCGCGGACGAAAGAGGGGAGATCTTCGGCGGCCATGCGCACATCCGTGTTGAGGGAACCGGTCCCCAAAGGTAGTCGGGGTGGTCCGGCGATGGAAGCGGGTTGACCGCCCGCGGCCGACCGGGCATCCTGAGGCCATGACCGACCTGAAGAGCCGGGCGAAGGCCCGGCTGGAGACCGCGCTCCAGGACGCCGACCAGCGGGACCCGCGCCCCCTCTATCGTCCCGCGCTGAAATACCTGCGCAACCGCGACCCCGAGGGGTTCCGGGACGCGCTCCGCTATTTCGAGGAGGAGCTGATCCCGGCGGTGGCCGGGGAGGCAGACCCGCTGGCGGAGTGGCTGGCCTACGGCCGTCGCCTGGCACGGGCGCTGGGTGATGGCCGGCTCGTGGAGCTCGACTCGACGGGCCGCGCCCGCCCCGTGAGCGACCCGGCCGCCGCCCGCGGCCTCGTCCTCCACCTCCCCGACGACTCCGCCGCGCCCGCGCTCGTGCTCCGCTACCCCGCCGCCCCGTCCAGGGCCCAGAAGGCGGCGTTCGAGCTCCTCATCGAGGGCCGCCAGACCGCGTCGGCCTACTCAGACGCCTGACGCCTGACGCCTGACGCCTGACTCCTGACTCCTGACTCCTGACTCTGCGGTTCACCCGCCCTTCGCCATGCTGTCCAGGAACTCGCGGTTCGTGTCCGTCCGCTTCATCCGCTCGAGGAGGAACTCGAGGGCCTCGGCGGGCGGCATGTCGGAGAGGAAGTTCCGGAGCAGGTAGACCCGGTTCAGCTCCTCGTCGCTGAGCAGGAGCTCCTCCTTCCGGGTGCTCGACCGGTTGATGTCGATGGCCGGGAAGATCCGCTTGTCGGCAATGTGCCGGTCCAGGTTCACTTCCATGTTGCCGGTGCCCTTGAACTCCTCGAAGATGACCTCGTCCATGCGCGAGCCGGTGTCGATCAGGGCGGTGGCGATGATGGTCAGCGACCCGCCGCCCTCGATGTTCCGGGCGGTCCCGAAGAACCGCTTCGGCTTGTGCAGCGCGTTCGCGTCCACACCGCCGGACAGGATCTTCCCGGAGTGGGGCACGGTGACGTTGTAGGCCCGGGCGAGCCGCGTGATGGAGTCCAGGAGGATGACCACGTCGCGGCCGGCCTCCACGAGCCGCTTCGCCTTCTCCAGCACCATCTCCGCCACCTGGGTGTGCCGGTCCGCCGGCTCATCGAACGTCGACGAGATGATCTCGGCGGGGACGTGCTCCTCCATGTCCGTGACCTCCTCGGGCCGCTCGTCGATGAGCAGCACGATGAGGTGGACCTCCGGCTGGTTCTCCAGGATGGCGTTGGCCGTCTTCTGCAGCAGGATCGTCTTCCCCGCCTTGGGCGGGCTCACGATCAGACCCCGCTGGCCCTTCCCGATGGGCGTGATCAGGTCCATGAGCCGCATGGACAGGTCGCCCTCCCCGTTCTCCAGCATGAGCCGCCCCTCCGGGTACCGGGGCCGGAGGTTGTCGAAGGCGATCCGGTGTTTGGCCTCCTCCGGGTCGTCCCCGTTGACCTCCTCCACCTTCAGCAGAGCCAGGTACCGCTCGCCCTCCTTCGGCGGCCGGACCTGGCCGAGCACGGTGTCGCCCGTCCGGAGATCGAACCGTTTGATCTGGGACGGCGAGACGTAGATGTCGTCGGGGCCGTAGAGGTAGTTCCAGTCCTGGGAGCGGAGGAAGCCGTACCCCTCCGGCAGTACCTCCAGGACGCCCTCGCCCCGGAGCACGACATCACTGTCCAGCAGGTTCTGCTCGATGCGGAAGATGAGGTCCTGCTTGCGCAGGCCGGAGTAGTTCGAGATCTGGAGCTCCTCGGCCATGTCGTGGAGCTCGGCGATCGTCTTGCCCTTCAATTCTGCGATGTCCACGTCTATCTCCGTACGTGTGACCGTTGTCTCGAGTGCGGCGCCCGACCGACCCTGAAGAGAGGGCGGTGGACGGATTGGAAGGTCGAAGGAAGTTCTGTGCTAGCGGGGTCAGTTCGACCGGTGATGCGCCCGTATTGCCTACGAGAGGGGTAGGGTCTTGTTGTGGTCGAGGGTGATAGCGAAAAGGTTAGCACGGGTTGTCCCGGTGGTCAAGAGTCCCGCGGGGGGTGTGGAGCCGCCCCGTGGGCGGGCCGGCGGGCGGGGATCGAGGGGGTCGTCGCTTGACTTGTCGGGGTGGGCACGGGACTTTATCTGCCCCACCGGAGCGGAGAGACCATGGCGCGACACAATCGGGAGGCCCGGGGCGCGGATCAACGCGACTGTGAGTACACGGTCAGCTACCAGCCCGACTGGCTGCGGCAGATCAAGGTGACGCGCCTTCTGCCCACGGGCCGGCAGTCGACCATGACGCTGTTCACGAACCCCGAGCCACCGCAGCGGGAGCCGGGCCGGGAGGTGCGCACGGAGATCCGAAGCGAGGAGCAGGGGCTCGCGTTCCAGGTCTCCGTCCGGGACCCCGACCGGGTTGTGAAGCGGGTGATCGTCGAGACCGGCCCGCCGGGTTCGGCCGCCGGGGAGATGGGCCCGGACGATGTCCTCTTCACCATCGACCACCGGGCCTGATCCAGGTCGCGCCCCGGACGGGAGGCCCCCGCAGCCCCGGTCTCGACCCCACCGGCGCGCCTGACCGCGGGCGCCGGAGGGTGGACACGCTCGTCGCGAGTCGTCTATGTTCCTGCCCATGAACCAGACCTGGACCGCCCCGATCACCTGGGTCGGCCGTTCGATGATGGGGATGGCCGGCCGCATGGGCGAGTACGGCCGCTTCCTCGGCCGTACGGGCCGCGCATTGCTGGATACGGGCACGTGGACGCGGGTGGTGCTGCTGCAGATGGCCCGGATCGGGGTGGATTCCCTCCCGATCGCCCTCTTCATCGCCGCGTTCACGGGGATCGTGCTGGCGCTGCAGGCGTCGTACACCTTCACGGGCGCCGTCCCGCTCTACTTCGTGGGCGTGCTGGTGGGCAAGACGATGCTGCTGGAGCTGGGCCCCGTGCTCACGGGGCTCGCGCTGGCCGGGCGGGTGGGCGCGAACATCGCCGCCGAGCTGGGCACCATGCGGGTCACCGAGCAGATCGACGCGCTGGAGACGCTGGCGTACAACCCGGTCTCACACCTGGTGGTGCCCCGCATCATCGCGGGGCTCATCATGTTCCCGCTGGTGGTGGCGTTCGCCGACGCCACGGGGATCGTGGCCGGGTGGCTCACGGCGATCAACCTGCTGGACCTGTCGACGCCCGAGTTCATCCGCGGGCTCCGGATGTACTTCAGGACGTTCGACGTCACGTACTCGCTGATCAAGGCGGCGAGCTTCGGGTTCGCCGTCACGTCCATCGGCTGCTTCTTCGGCTTCACGACCCGGGGCGGCGCCGAGGCCGTGGGCCGGTCGACCACCCAGTCGGTGGTGCTGGCCAGCATGCTGATCCTGGTGCTGGACGCGTTCTGGGCGGTGACGCTGCTGTGAGCATCGTGATCGAGGGGATCCGGAAGGGGTTCGACGATACGGGTGTGCTGGAGGACGTGTCGCTGGACGTGCAGGAGGGCGAGACGGTGGCGGTCATCGGCGCGTCGGGCGTGGGCAAGTCGGTGCTGCTGAAGACGATCGTCGGGCTGCTGGTCCCGGACGCGGGACAGGTGGAGGTCGACGGCCTGGTGGTGACGGAGCTGAGCCGCGAGGAGCTGTACGAGCTCCGTCGTCGGGTCGGCTACGTCTTCCAGTTCGCGGCGCTGTTCGACTCCATGACGGTCTGGGAGAACATGACGATGGGGCTGCGGCGGATGGGGATGCCGGAGGACGAGCAGCGGGAGCGGGTCGAGGAGTCGCTCCGGCTGGTGGACATGGTCGGGTTCGAGGACCAGATCCCCGGCGAGCTGTCGGGCGGGCAGAAGAAGCGGATCGGGCTCGCCCGTGCCGTCGTCACGGAGCCGAAGTACCTATTATACGACGAGCCGACCACGGGGCTGGACCCGGTGACGACGACGGTCATCGACCAGCTGATCCTGCGGATGGACGAGGAGCTGGGGGTGACCAGCCTCGTGGTGACGCACGACATGACGAGCGCGTACCGCGTGGCCGACCGGATCGCGATGCTGTACGAGGGCCGGATCCGGTTCGTGGGCACGCCCGAGGAGATCCAGAATGCGGATGACCCCATCGTGAAGGGCTTCATCGAGGGCCGGCCCGAGCTGATGGAGGAGGAGTCGACGGCGTGAAGAACGAACTGCGCGTGGGTCTGGTGGTACTGGCGGGGATCGCCCTCATCGTACTCGGCACCCTGTGGATGCACGACTGGAGCTTCGGCCAGGAACGGCAGGATGTGGAGGCCTGGTTCCGCGAGGTCGGTCAGCTCCAGGGCGGGAACGCCGTGAAGCTCCGGGGCGTACCCATCGGAGAGGTCACCGAGATCCGGCTGGACCGCCGCTCGACCGGCGTGGTGGTGGAGCTGAACATCGCTTCCGATGTCGTGCTCCCCGAGGACCCGGTGGTGATCCTGTCGCCCGAGTCGTTCTTCGGCGACTGGCAGGCGGAGATCTTCCCCCGGACCCGGTTCCCGTTCTACGACTACGCCATCTCGCCGGAGCCCGGCGTCATCCCCGGCTACTCGCTCCCCGACATCTCGCGGCTGACGGCGGTGGCCGACCGGATCGCCGAGAACCTGGCCGTGATCACCGACCGGGTCGACATCGCCTTCACCGAGGAGACGGCGCTGAACATCCGGGACGCCATCGACAACATCCAGCAGGTCACGGCCCAGCTGACGAACCTCGTGGAGACGCAGGAGGCCACGGTGGTCAACCTGGCCCAGGGGCTCGAAACCACCACCGCCACGTTCCAGGAGGCGGTGGAGACGGCGAACCGGGCGTTCCAGCAGGTCGAGGCCGCCATCGCCAACGGCGAGCTCACCCATATCGTCGACAACGTCGAGGCGATGACCGCCCGGATGGATACGGTGAGCGAGGCGCTGACAGACATCAGCCGGGAGCTGGGCACGACGGTCGCGGCCGCCGACAGCTCGTTCGACTCGCTGAACAGCATCATGGGGTCGCTCGAGCGGGGTGAGGGCTCACTGGGCGCGCTCCTCCAGGACACGGCGCTGTACAACGAGCTGGTCCTGACGTCGACGCTGGTCCAGGACCTGCTCCTGGACTTCCAGCGGAACCCCCGGAAGTACATCAACCTCCGGGTATTCTAGCGGCCGTGCCGGGACCGTCCTCGCGGGCGGACAGCGGGTGGCGGGGCGTGGGGGTCGCATGAGTCTGATCATCCAGAAATACGGCGGAACGTCCGTGGCGGACCCGGACCGGATCCGGGCCGTGGCCGGACGCATCTGCGAGACCCGGTCGGCGGGCCACGACCTGGTAGTGGTGGTCAGCGCCATGGGCCGGACCACCGACGAGCTGGAGGCGCTGGCCCGGGAGGTGAGCGCCGACCCCGGGCGCCGTCACCCCCGGGAGATGGACATGCTGCTGACGGCGGGCGAGCGGATCGCCATGGCGCTGGTGGCCATGGCCGTCCGGGAGGCCGGTGTGGAGGCCATCAGCTTCACGGGCTCGCAGGCCGCGATCATCACCGACGCCCGGCACACGGGCGCCCGGATCGAGGAGGTCCGGGCGGACCGGGTCCGCGAGGAGCTGGGCCGGGGGCGGGTCGTGATCGTCGCGGGGTTCCAGGGCGTGAGCCGGGCCCGGGAGGTCACGACGCTGGGCCGCGGCGGCTCGGACACTACGGCCGTGGCGCTGGCGGCGGCGCTCCGCGCGGACCGGTGCGACATCTTTACCGACGTGGACGGGGTCTACAGCGCCGACCCGGATGTGGTCCCCGACGCCCGCCGGATCGCGCACGTCGGATACGACGAGATGACGGAGCTGGCGGTGTCCGGCGCCCGGGTGCTGCACGCCCGCGCGGCGGAGATCGCCGGCCGGCACGGCGTCCGGGTCCGGGTCCGGTCCACGCTGGGCGGCGACGACGAGGGCACGCTGATCGCACGGAGAGAGCCGACCATGGAAGATCCAGCCATCACGGGAGTGGCATCCGAGGGCGGGTACGCCCGCCTGGTGCTGCGGGGTCTCCCGCCGGAGATGGCCGTCATGACCACGCTGCTGGAGCGCCTGACCGGCGCGAGCGTCAGCGTGGACCTCCTCTCGCAGGTGGACGGTCCCGACGGCCGCCGGTCGATCCAGCTCACGGTCCGGGACGCGGAGCGGCCGGAGGCCCGGGCCGAGTGCGCCGCGCTGGTCGACGAGCGGGGCGGCACCGGCGTGGAGGAGAAGACCGGGCTCGCCCGCGTGACGCTCGTGGGCAGCGGGATGCACAAGCGGCCGGGCGTGTTCGCCCGCGTATTCCGGACGCTGGAGGACGGCGGCGTGGCGGTGCACGATGTGTCCGCGTCGTCGACGTCGATCATCGTCATGGTCGATGCAGACGACGAGGAGCGGGCGGTCCGCCTGCTCTACGCCGGCTTCGGGCTGGAGCAGGCATGAGGGTGGCCGTGCTGGGCGCCACCGGCGCCGTGGGTCGGACCATGCTCCGTGTGCTGGAGGAGCGGCTCGAGGGCGTGGACGAGATCGTCCCGCTGGCCTCCGAGCGCAGCGCCGGCGGGATGCTCCGGTGGCGGGACCGGGAGTGGAAGGTCCGGACCCCGTCGGACGACGCGTTCGAAGGCTGCCCGGTCGCGCTCTTCTCCGCGGGCTCGGATGTGAGCCTCGAATGGGCGCCCCGGGCGGTGGACGCCGGCGCCGTGGTGGTGGACAACTCGTCGGCGTGGCGACAGGACCCGGAGGTGCCGCTGGTGGTGCCCGAGGTGAATGTCGACCGTGCAGCGGAGCGGCCCAGGGGGATCATCGCGAACCCGAACTGCTCCACGATCCAGCTCGTGGTCCCGCTGGCCGCGCTCCACGGGGCGTCGCCGCTCCGCAGCGTGGTCGTCACCACCTACCAGTCCGTGTCGGGCGCGGGGCAGACGGGCGTCGACGCGTGGCTGGCCGAGCGCGCGGGCCGGACGCCGGACGCGTCGCCGTTCCCGGGGCCCATCGACGGCAACGTCATCCCCCGGATCGGCCCGCTGGATAACGAGGGCTGGACCCGGGAGGAGGCGAAGATGCGGGCGGAGACCCGGAAGATTCTCGACCGCCCGGATCTCCCGGTCGTCGCCACCTGCGTCCGGGTCCCGGTGGAGGTGGGCCATGCGGTCGTGGCCCGGGTCGAGCTGGAGGACGCGATGGACGTGGATGCGGTCACCGCCGCGCTGGCGGAGATGGACGGGGTCCGGGTCCTCGATGCCACGGCCGGCGACCCCCTGCCCCGGGATGTCGCGGGGACCGACGAGATCGTGGTCGGGCGATTGCGGCGCGATCCCGACCGGGCCAACATCCTGCACATGTGGATCGTGGCCGACAACCTCCGGAAGGGTGCGGCGACCAATGCCGTCCAGATCGGGGAAGCCGTCCTGCGTGGGTAGGCGCGGCGGCTCCCGAAAGCGTGGCGGTGCGCGGCGTCCGGTCCGGATCGAGACCAGTGCCGGCGGCGTGGTGTATCGTCGTGACGACGGCGTGGTCCATTTCCTCCTGATCCGGGACCCGTACGGGAACTGGGGTCTGCCGAAGGGGCACGTGGAGCCCGGCGAAGCGGTGGAGGAGACGGCGGTCCGTGAGGTCCGCGAGGAGACGGGGATCGAGCGGCTCGATCTGCGGGAGGCGCTGGGGACCATCGACTGGTTCTTCCGTGAGGGCCCGGACCTGATCCACAAGTACTGCCATTTCTTCCTCATGGAGACCACGACGGCCCGGACCGTGCCCCAGCTCGATGAGGGGATCACCGAGTGCATCTGGCTGCCGCTGACGGAGGCACTCGACACCCTGACCTACGACAACGCCCGATCGGTGCTGGAGATGGCCGGCGAG
>JBPRGE010000001.1:0-3763 GCA_051418035.1 Candidatus Longimicrobiales bacterium M2_2A_002 | reverse complement strand
CCGCGTACTGTCGACGGGGGATCATGCGCCTGCGGATTCCTTCCCGCGCCGCAACCGCCGCGGCGCGGGCCCCTTCCGCTGGGCGCTGATTCCCCCGTCGCCATCTCGGCTGCGCCGAGACGGAACCAACAAGACACACCGGCCCGGCTTGCTGCGGTGCTCCTCGGCGGGGCCGCTGGCTTGCTCGCTTCGCTCGCGGCGCCGACGGCCCGCCTGCGGGCATCCTCGCTGGCGCCGCGCCTGCGCTCCAAGTTCTGGGTGTAGTTGCCTCAAGGGTCGGACGGCAGGCGCCCCCCGCCCCGCGGTGGGGAGGGTCGGCCGGCCGACGCACGTGGCTGCCCGGTGGGTGGCCGCGTGGGTTTCTCCACCCCGAGGCAGGTACAGGGTGCCAGAGACACCTGGCGGTCGGCGGTCAGAAGACGGGCGCGGTGGAGCGCGCCCGAAGGGGAGTATTCCCCGGAAACAGCAATGTCTAGTTACAACTCAGGGCAAAAAAGCCCATCGACGGTTGGACAGCCTGACAAGTACGACGAACTCGAGATGGATCTGCTCTACAGCAGTCCCCATCTGGAAAACGGCGATAACGTGGCCGGTGTGGACATCGACAAGCGGCCCCCGACCCCGAACGACGAACCGGTTGAGGACAGCCGGGGGCAGGAACTCGTCCCCGGAAACTACGCGCGAGAACGCTCGGCGCGGATGGACGCGCAGTACCGGGCAACTGCGACTCCGTACGAGGCATCTGACCCAGACGATCCCAAGGAGGATGACGAGGAACCCCCGCATATGCGTAGAACGAGTGGTCGGGCAGCTGGGACGTATGCAGATGTGAGCGCGATTCAGCATGGCCAGCAGTTGGGCGACATCGTCGAAGGCGATGTCGGTGAGCTGGTGCGCGGCGTCTCCACCGGGGCCTACTGGGAGCAGGCGCTCGCGGAGATGGATGTTTCCGAGCCTCGACGCGACCTGCAAGCGCCGTTCGCGGAAGTCTCCCCGGAGCACTACACGCTCGCGGCCGAGGAGCGAATGCGCGGCGAGTTCGAGACCGATGAGCGGAACCGCACGAAGGCGATCGCGGCAGAGGTCGCAGACACCGACCGGGCGGCACGGTCGCGCGAAGATATGCGGACGCGGCAGCCGATTCGACGGTCGGTCTCAGAGAGCGACGACCCGTGGGAGGGTCCGCCGGCAGAGACGGTCGGCGTCAGGCGCGTCGATCCGGCGGACGACGAGCCGATCACGACGACATCCGTGAGTGACGGCCCTGATCCGCGGGCGTCACTCGACCAGGAGACGCTCGCCCAGGTGAACAAGGGCGCGGCGCGGCTGGCCGAGCACTTCCAGGGCGAGGCGGCGATGTCCAGAGCAGCGTTCGGGGAGTGCATCGCTCGGCACGTTCAGGAGGGATCGGACGTGATGAACGCGATGATGGCTGTCAAGGAGACGCTTGAAGGGATGTCCGAGATCAAGCAGCCCATTGGGTCGATCGATCCCTACGGGCAGTGGGAGACGACGGTCGAAGCGGAAGTGACGACGCTGTGGACGCCGAAACACCGGTCACAGTATCAGGTGGGACTGGTGCAAGACGAGGCGGGTGACACGGCGAAGTTCACGGTCTGGTTCGCGGCGGGTGACAAGCCGACGCTCGCAGTGGGCGACCGGATTCGGGCGGAGCGGGTACGTGTGAACGCCTACAAGGGTGAGGCGACCCTGGCGGTGGTCGGCGACACGGACATCACCATCATCGACCGGGGTGACGGCCCGATGACGCGGCGGAAGCGGCAGTCGGACGAGCCGACAATCGCCCCGTGGTCGGCCGACAGCGACCAGCACGCGTGGATCACCCACATCGATATGGACCGGGCGATCGAAGTGACGCTCGGGCGGCGGGACGACGAGTAGACCATCGCTCGGCCCTTTTTGCGTGTGCCGTGAGCGACCCTCGGGCAGGCGTCGCAGCCGGCTGGCCGGTGTGTGGCTCCCAGCACCCACTGCCCACCTCCCCGCCCACCGCTCCGTGCTCGCGACGCGAGCGTCGCTGTGCGCGCAGCCACAACCTCGACAGCCCCTCGCAGCCCGTGGGGGCGCTCGGCAATCCAATCACCCGCGGCGACTGACATGGATTTGTCCCTCCCCACGGGGAGTGAGGTGACTTCACAAATGTCCAGCGCAGCATCTCCTCGCAAGCAGTCGCGGGCGCGGCAAGCACAGCTGTCCGACTTTCGTCGGCGGCCTCGCGAACCGGGGCTCTACGAGCCACCGACGATCGAGGACGACGACTGGTGGCCCGGAAAGGCAGGTGAGGACCGATGACCGAACGGATACTCCGCATCGAACGGGCGGTCAACGAGCTGATGAACGATCTCCCGGCTGGCGTCGCGTCCAAGGACGTCGTCGACGAGCATATGCAGCGACTCGTTGAGGACTACGGCCTGTCCGTCGATCGTGCACAGACGGCCACCCGACAGTACCTCACTGCGACCCGCGAGGGGGTGGCGGAGTACCTCGTCGTCCAGCTCGCTCAGACGTCCGAGACGCCACCGACTCGGGATGCGGTCGTCGCGGATCTCGAGTTCCTCGCCGAATGGCGTGTCCCCCTCGGAGACGCCTCCGAGGTCATCCGCCGGAAGTACGGCCCCGCCGACCCTGACGACCCCGCTCCCGCGGACTCGGCGACCGGCGTCCCCACGGGAGCGACCGATGCCGAGGTCGCAGCCGCGATCCCCAGCCTTGACGACCACGAGTGGCCGTCCACGTCCGACCTCGCCGACCCCGACCCCGACGACCAAGACATTCTCGACGCCGAGGCCCGGGCGACGAGCGACGCCCCCACTGCCCCCAGCCGCAGACGCAGCTGGAGGGCGACGATCGTCGCCCGGCTCGCCTCGACCGTCCGCACCGCCCGCCGGTGGCTGACCGAGCATCGACCCTAACCGCCGACCGACCACCGACGCACCGCACGCAGTTTATCCCCCCGCGGGGGGTGAAGGGGATCAAGACTATGCAGGTGACGAGCCGAATCCTGGCGCGCGTGGCGACACCCACCACCCGCGTCTCCGTCGCAACGGCGGTTTATTTCCCCCGAATTGGGTGCAGGGGCGTGAGCAGGAAGGCGCGCGAGGCGTCGACCTGTCTTGAGACGTCCCGCGAGCCGATTCCAGAACGCGAATCGGAGTGACCAACGATGGCAGTAACCAATTCCATTCCCGACGAAGCGGCAGAGCTCGCTGACCAATTCCCGGACGAAGTCGACATCGACGAAGCGGAGATCGCCGAGCGATTCTCGATGCTCGTCGACGAGTACCGCGTCCCGAAGGACGAGGCCGTCCGCACCACGCGGAACTACTTCCTCGACGCGTACGGACTCGAGTACGACGATCTGGACGGCCAGAGCGGCTCCAGCGGCCCGGCCGGCGAACGCGAGATCGCGACCGTCGAAGGCCCGAACGAGTGGCTCTCGGTCACGGCGAAGGTCGTCCAGCTCTGGGACAACGACGTCGACTCTATCGCTCAGGTCGGCCTCATCGGTGACGAAACCGGTACCATCAAGGTGACCGTGTGGGAGTCCGCCAACGCGCCGACCATCGAGGAAGATGGCGTGTATCGGTTCGAGAACGTCGTTTCCGACGAGTACCAGGGCCGGCTCAGCGTGCAGGTCAACTCCGCGTCCGACATCGTCGCCGTCGACGACGAGGACGCCGACGACCTCGAGGTCGGCTCAACCGATGTCGAGGCTGCCGGCGCGGTCGTGGCTGTCCAGCCT